>NZ_JBSGDP010000014.1:0-111048 GCF_053602435.1 Nocardia sp. NPDC004415 | reverse complement strand
CGCGCCCCCCCCACCAACACCGGTCCTGCCCTGCGGTGGCGCCGCTCGACACCGCCACCCGCGCCACCGCGCACTCAGCTCTTGAAGGCGTCGACCAGCTTCTTGTAGAGATCGGTGAAGCGCTTGCGCGCGGCCTGCTGCTCGCCGGTGAGCCCGTCGCCGGAGGCGGGGGAGTAGACCACCAGGTGGACCTCGCCGGCCGGGTCGTCGGGCATCAGGTCGATGATCTGGCTGCCCTTGCCGTCACCGGCCGGGACCCCGAAATCGATCTCGGCCAGCGCGGCGATCTCGTCCTGCGCCGCCGCGAGCACCTCGGCGCCGACCGTGCCGGTCACCATCTTCGCCGCCGTCTCGGGCTTGCGGTCCTTGCTCACCGCGTCCGGGCTGTGCACGGCCTTGCCGTCGGCGAACACCTGCAGCACCGGGCGCAGGTCGGTGCGCTGCGACCAGCCGTCGGGAATCGTGGTCAAGCTGACCAGCGGTAGCGGCGTCGGCTCCGCGTGGGCCGCGGCGCTCAGGCCGGGCAGTGCGAGTGCGCAGACGAGCAGTCCGGTCATGGTCAGGCGCATGGGTTCCCCTCGAAAGACGATGTGTCGGTGTCGCGTTCGGGGGTCAGCGTAGCCCGGGCGGGTTGTTCAGGTCACCCGCGGAATAGGTGTCGCACGAGGACACCGCCCCGGTGCGGTAACCGGCCAGGAACCACTTCTGGCGCTGCTCGGAGGAACCGTGCGTCCAGGACTCGGGATTGACCCCGCGCCCGGCCGCGCGCTGGATCCGGTCGTCACCGACGGCATTGGCGGCCGAGAGCGCGTCGCGGATGTCGTTGTCGGTCAACGGCTTCAGGAACGGCTGGGTGGCGCCCGGCGCGGGCTGCTTGTCGGCGAAGTGCGCCCAGATGCCCGCGTAGCAGTCGGCCTGCAGCTCGGTGCGGACCGCACCCGACTGCGCGCCCTTCGGGTCGCGCTGGGCCCGGCCGATGTCGCCGAGCTGGTTCTGGATGTGGTGGCCCACCTCGTGCGCCACCACGTACTCCTGGGCCAGCGGGCCGCCGCTGGCACCGAAGCGATCGGTGAGCTCCTGGAAGAAGCTGGTGTCGAAGTAGGCGGTCTGGTCGGCGGGGCAGTAGAACGGGCCCACGTCACTGGTGGCGTTGCCGCAGCCGGTGTTCACCGCGCCGGAGAACAGCACCAGCTTCGGCTCCACATATCGGGTGCCCGTCTGCTTCGGCAGTTCCTGCGACCACACACCGTCGAGGCTCTGGGTGGTGGCGACGATCCGGCAGTCGACGTACCTGTTGGCGTCGGCGCCGGTCTTGCAGTGCGCGGGCGTGCCCGCGGTGGCCCCCTGGCCCGCCTGCTGTTCGGTCTGCGCGCCGGTGAAGTTGCCCAGCACCGAACCGGGGTCCCCGCCGAGCAGCAGGGTGATCACCAGCAGGATCAGGCCGCCCGCGCCGCCGCCGATGGCGAGTTTGCCGCCCATTCCGGGTCCACCGCCCGAGGATGCCCGTCCCGGATCGATCTGCATACCTTCGTTGAAGGTCATCGACGTACTCGCCTTCGCTCGGTTGTCCAGCTGTCCAACAGCATGATTCACCGTCGGCGGGCGTGGCGGACGGCGGGCATGTGTCACAAGCTTGACACGGTGACCCGGATATCGGTTTTCACTCCACGAACGTGTCTCACTACGATGGCAGTGCACCTGGTCTCCTCCGCCGGTGCGACCAGTCGTCGAAAGGAATACCGTGCTGCGCACCCACTTGGCTGGTTCGCTGCGAAGCGAGCACGCCGGTCAGACCGTCACCCTCACCGGCTGGGTGGCCCGGCGTCGTGACCACGGTGGCGTGATCTTCATCGATCTGCGCGACGCCTCCGGGGTGGCGCAGGCCGTGTTCCGCGAGGGTGCGGCGGCCGAACAGGCCCACAAGCTGCGCGCGGAGTACGTCGTGCAGATCACCGGTGTGGTGGAGCAGCGTCCCGACGGTAACGAGAACCCGGAGCTGCCGACCGGCGCGATCGAGATCGACGTCAAGGAACTGGTGGTGCTCAACGAGAGCGCGCCGCTGCCGTTCCAGCTCGACGAGACCCCCGGCGACGAGGCCCGCCTCAAGTACCGCTACCTCGACCTGCGCCGCGAGGGCCCCGCGCACGCCATCCGGCTGCGCTCCAAGGTCAACGCCGCCGCCCGCGAGGTGCTCGCCCGCCACGAGTTCGTCGAGGTGGAGACCCCCACCCTCACCCGCTCCACCCCCGAGGGCGCCCGCGACTTCCTGGTCCCCGCGCGCCTGCAGCCGGGCAGCTTCTACGCGCTGCCGCAGAGCCCGCAGCTGTTCAAGCAGCTGCTCATGGTCGGTGGCATCGAGCGCTACTTCCAGATCGCGCGCTGCTACCGCGACGAGGACTTCCGCGCCGACCGTCAGCCCGAGTTCACCCAGCTCGACATCGAGATGAGCTTCGTGCGCCAGGAGGACGTGATCCTGCTGGCCGAGGACGTGCTCACCGCGCTGTGGAGCCTGGTCGGCTACGAGATCCAGACCCCGATCCCGCACATGACCTACGCCGAGGCCATGCGCCGCTTCGGCTCGGACAAGCCCGACCTGCGCTTCGGCGTCGAGATCACCGAGTGCACCGAGTTCTTCGCCCAGACCCCGTTCCGGGTGTTCCAGGCGGAGTACGTGGGCGCGGTCGTGATGCCCGGTGGCGCGAGCCAGCCGCGCCGTCAGCTCGACGCCTGGCAGGAATGGGCCAAGCAGCGCGGCGCCAAGGGCCTGGCCTACATCCTGATCAACGAGGACGGCACCCTGGGCGGCCCGGTCGCCAAGAACCTGTCCGACGCCGAGCGTGAGGGCCTGGCCAAGCACGTCGGCGCCGAGCCCGGTGACTGCGTGTTCTTCGCCGCGGGCCCGACCAAGGCCCAGCGCGCGCTGCTGGGTGCCGCGCGCGGCGAGATCGCGCGCAAGTGCGACCTCATCGACCCGAACGCCTGGGCCTTCGTCTGGATCGTCGACGCCCCCATGTTCGAGCCGACCGCCGACGCCACCGCCAGCGGTGACGTGGCCCTGGGCTACTCGGCCTGGACCGCGGTGCACCACGCCTTCACCTCGCCCAAGCCGGAGTCGATGGACACCTTCGACACCGATCCGGGTTCGGCGCTGGCCTACGCCTACGACATCGTCTGCAACGGCAACGAGATCGGTGGCGGTTCCATCCGTATCCACCGCCGCGACGTGCAGGAACGCGTGTTCAAGGTGATGGGCATCGGCCACGACGAGGCGCAGGAGAAGTTCGGCTTCCTGCTCGACGCCTTCTCCTACGGCGCCCCGCCGCACGGCGGCATCGCCTTCGGCTGGGACCGCATCACCGCGCTGCTGGCCGGTGAGGACTCGATCCGCGAGGTCATCGCCTTCCCGAAGACCGGCGGCGGCGTCGACCCGCTCACCGACGCGCCCGCGCCGATCACCGCGCAGCAGCGCAAGGAGGCCGGGATCGACGCCAAGCCCGAACCCAAGGGCGAGGCCAAGGCCGCCGACGCGCCGAAGGCCGCCGACGCGAAGTAGCGCCACCGCCGCGGTGAGCCGGTACCTTCTGGTCAGTCCGTCCGACCAGGAGGCCCGGTGCTGCACCTGCGCGTCATCAGTCCGCCCGAGTACACCGACGCGCTGGTGCGCATGCTCGAAGCCGATCCCGGCGTCACCCATCTGACGGTGGCGCCCGGGATCGCCCTCGAACCGGCCGGTGATCTGGTCCAGGCCGATGTCGCGCGCGAGGGCGCGAACAAGGTGATCGCCGACGTCAAGAGCCTGGGCATCGTCGAACACGGCGGCATCACCCTCGGACCGGTCACCACCGTGCTCTCCGACGCCGCCGACCGCGCCGAGCGTGCCACGCCGGGCGACCCGACCGACACCGTGGTCTGGGAGCAGTTGCTGAAGGAGACCCACGAGGAGTCCACCCTCAACGTCACCTTCCTCGCCTTCCTGACCATCGCGTGCCTGCTGGCCGCCATCGGGGTCTCGACCAACTCCCCGGTGACCGTGGTCGGCGCCATGGTGGTCGGCCCGGAATTCGGGCCGCTGGCGGCACTGTCGGTGGCGCTGGTGCGCCGCAACTGGCGGCTGGCGCGACGTTCGGTGATCGCGCTGGCGATCGCCTTCCCCCTGGCCATGACGATCACCCTGGCCGCGACGCTGGTGTGGGAGCGGTTCGGCTGGATCACCACCGAGCGCGTCATCGACGCGCACAATGTCGACTTCATCTACCAGGTGGGCCCGTTCTCCCTGGTCGTCGCGCTGCTGGCCGGAGCGGCGGGGATGCTCTCCCTGGTGACGGCGAAATCGGCGGCGCTGATCGGGGTGTTCATCTCGGTCACCACCGTGCCCGCCGCGGGCTACGCGGTGGTGGCCGCCGCCATCGGGCAGTGGCACCGGGCGTTCGAGTCGGCCGGTCAGCTCGCGGTGAACCTGCTCGGCATCGTGGTGGCCGGGGTGGTCGTGCTCGAACTGCGCCCGCGCGCGGGCGAGGAGAGCGGCCCGGTGGGCCGGTTCCAGCGCGCGATCGGGATGCGCACGCCGTTCGACCGCTGAGCCTCAGATACGGGCCACCGGGCCCGCGGTGAGCATCCGGTAGGCGTAGGTCACCGCCATGGCGCACACCGGCCCCGCGACGAAGAGCCCGAGCCCGCACAGCGCCAGGCCGACCATGGTCACCAGCGCGATCGTCAGCGCCAGCAGCAGCGCGGCCCACAGGTTGGCGATCACCAGCTGCGCGCTCGCCTTGATCGCCTCCACCGGACCGTAGTCCTGGTCGATGACGAAGTGCATCGAGAACATGCACAGGAACCCGACGACCAGGCCGGGCAGCAGGCACAGCGACGAGGCGATGAGCGTCGCCGCGAAGGCCAGCAGCGAGGTCAGCAGGACATTGCCCGCGTTGACGAATCGGAAGAACGAGCCGAATGCCGGTGGATAACCGTCGATTTCGTAGAGCGCGCCGCGCACCATCACCGCCTGCAGCAGCCACAGCCCCACCAGCACGACCAGGAACAGCAGCAGCAGGGTGAACAGCGAGGTCGGCTCGAAGATCTGGACGACGGCGAGGAACGCGAGATAGATCAGCACCCCGACCCCGGTCACCCCCAGCCACGGGCCGGGATTGACGCGGAAGCGTTCCCATCCGTAACTCAGCGAGCGGCCGACATCGAGGGCTTGTGCTCCCGAATGGTAGTAACCCGGCGGCTGCCCGCCCGGCACCCCCGACACGCCGGACGCGGGGGCGGTGGCGAAGGTGGCGCTGTCCGGTTTCGGCTGCGGTGCGGGGTAACCGGGACCGGTGCCCGCGGGGCCGTACTGCGGTGCGGGCGCGCCCGTGCCGGCAATCGGGGGAGCGGGCTCGACCGGTTCGTTGCCGTACTGCGCGGCGCCGGGGCCCTCGAATTGCGGATAGCCTGCGCCACCGGCCATTCCGTGCCTGCTGTGGCCCGCGCCGGTGCCGGGCGAACCGCCCGGGCCGGACGGGGAATTCGGTGGGCCGGCGAACTGTCCGCCACCGCCGGGACCGGGCGACCCACCGGGGGAATCGCTCGATGCGGCGTACGGTGTGTCGGTCACTGTGATAGACCTTTCGACTCAACCGGTTTGCGGTGTGGCGCACAGCAGTTGACGATGAGAAAACCCGACAACCGTCGAGTGTGTCAAGCGAACAGGCACACTCGCGCAACCTCGGCGCCAACACGCCGGGTGACGCGGAAAGGTTGTGCAACCGCTCGCTAGAAGTGACCAGGTACGAGTAGCTTGAGAGGCGATGACCGCACTATTGGCCGAACGCGCCGCCGACGTCGTGTCCGCAGCACAACAGTTGCTCACAAAGCGAATGGGTGCTCCGGTGAAGCTGAGCGATCCGATGGAGCTCAGTGGCAGTGGTAGGACGACAGTCCTACGCGTGCGTGTTGCGGAGAACGCATTCTCGTTGCCGCGCACGCTGATCGTGAAACAGGTGCGCGGTACCGCGACGCAGCGGCGCACCGGGGGCATGGCTCCCGGCGTCGCCAGCATCGACGCGGCCTTCCTCCGGGAGGCGGTGTCCTACCAGTTCACCACTGCCTTGAGCCGCGAGCAGCGGCCCGGCGCCTTCCTGATCGCGCACAGCGTGCCCGACCGGTTGCTGGTGCTGTCCGACCTCGGCGACAACGCGCTGCTCACCTCGGTGCTGCGGGCCAGGGTCGAACCCGGCACCCGCAACGCGCTGATGGCCTTCGCGCAGGCGCTGGGCCGGATGCACGCCGCGACCGTCGGCCGCGAACCCGATTTCGTCGCGCTGATGCGCCGGGTCGATTCGGTGCACCGGGTCGACGGGATCGCCCAGCAGGCCCAGGCCGCCATCGCCGATGTCCCCGGGCTGCTGCGCGCCGAGCTCGGCATCGAGGTGCCCGGGGAGATCGCCGAGCGCATCGTGCACGGCAACCGCCTGTTCACCGGTGGCCGGCACCGCGCGTTCAGCCCGTCGGACCTGTGCCCGGACAACGTGATCATGAACGACGAGGGCGCGCGGTTCCTCGACTACGAGTGGGGCGGTTTCCGCGACGCCACCCTCGACATCGCCTACGCGCTGGTCTCCTTCCCCGGGTGCCTGTGCGATTTCGAGCTCTCGCGCAGCCGCGCCAAGGAGATGGTCGAGGCGTGGCGGTCGGCCGTGGTCGGAGTGTGGCCCTCGCTGGCCGACGACGCGGTGCTCGCCGAGCGGATCCTCGAGGCCCGGCTGATCTGGGTGTGGCTGTCGACCTACTGGTTCCTGCCCGCCGACCACACCCGCATCGCGACCGCCCGCGAGCACGGCCTGTCGGTGCCGCGCTCGGAAGCGCTGATCAACCGCTGGTCGGCGCTGGCCGAGGACGCGCGCGTCACCGGTGACGACGCCGTCGGCGACTTCGCCGAGCAGGTCTCGGCCATGCTCGAGGAGCGCTGGGCGGAATAGGAGCACCCCACTTTCCGGCGCGACGGGAGTAGCGTCGGAGGTCGGATCATCCGAGGAATGGGGAGCAGCTGTGCCGAAACCGGTCAGTGTCACCGTCGTCCGTAAGCAGTCGTTGACCCCGCACCTGGTCCGGGTGGTCGGCGTGGTGGAAGACGGGTTCACACCCAACGAATTCACCGACGCCTACGTGAAATTGATCTTCCCGGTGCCGGGCGTGGTGTATCCGGAACCGTTCGATCTGGACACCGTGCGGGCCACGCTGGGCCCGGAGAGTCAGCCGATCCTGCGCACCTACACCGTCCGGTCCTTCGACGCGGCGACCCGCGAGATCGCCATCGACTTCGTGGTGCACGGCGATGAGGGCGTCGCGGGGCCGTGGGCACGCGATGTCGAACCCGGGGAGCGGTTCCGGCTGTTCGGTCCGGGTGGGGCGTTCGCGCCCGATCCGGCGGCCGACTGGTACCTGTTCGCCGGTGACGAGTCCGCGCTGCCCGCCATCGCCGCCGGTGTCGCGGCCCTGCCCGCCGGCGCGCCCGCGCTGGTGTTCGTCGAGGTGGGCGGGCCCGAGGACGAGATCGCGCTGGACTCGCCCGCCGACCTGAGCGTGCGGTGGGTGCACCGCGGGGTGTCCTCGGATGCGGTGCCGAACGACCTCGCGGGGGCCAACGCGCCCCTGGTCGCCGCGGTGCGCGCGGCCGAATGGCTGCCGGGACAGGTGCACGCCTTCGTGCACGGCGAGGCCGAGGCCGTGATGCGCAATCTGCGTCCGTACCTGCGCAAGGAACGCGAGGTCGCGCCGGAGTGGCTGTCGATCTCGGGGTACTGGCGGCGCGGGCGCACCGAGGAGGGCTTCCGGGAGTGGAAGCGGGAACTGGCCGCCGAGGGCGCGTGAGGCCGGTCCTCAGCGTGTGAGCCCGGCCAGCTTGTCGGCCAGGTGCGCGCGTTCGACGGCGTTGTCGGTGAGCAGCAGCGCCGACTCGTAGGCGGCGATCGCCTCGTCGGTCCGGCCGAGTTCGGCGAGGAAGGCGGCGCGGGCGACGTCGAGGTAGCCGTAGGTCGCCAGCGCGGGTTCGGCACCGAGCGGCTCGAGCAGCGCCAGCGCCTGCCCGGGATTTCCGGACAGGCCCACCGCGACGGCGTGGTTCAGACGGGCGACCGGCGAGGGCGCCACGCGCAGCAGCAGCCGGTACAGCCCGATGATCTCGGGCCAGTCCGTCTGCGCCCAGGTGGGCGCCTCGTCGTGCACGGCGGCGATGGCCGCCTGCACGGTGTACCGATCCGTGTGTGGCAGGGCCTGTTTCACCAGTGCGATGCCCTCGGTGATCGCGGCGCGGTCCCAGCGGGTGCGGTCCTGGTGTTCGAGGGTGCACAGGGTGCCCGCGGCGTCCACGCGCGCGGCGCGGCGGGCGTCGGTGAGCAGGATCAGCGCCAGCAGGCCGGTGACCGACGGGTCGTCGGGGACCAGGGCACGCATCATCCTGGCCAGTTGCAGCGCCCGGTCGACCAGGTCGGCGCGGACCAGGACCTCACCGGCGGGAGCGGTGTGCCCCGTGGTGAACAGCAGGTGGATCACCGCGCAGATGGCGTCTAGCCGCTGCGGTAGCTCCCGCACCGACGGCACCCGGTACGGGATGCCTGCCACCGCGATCTTCTTCTTGGCGCGGGTGATCCGCGCGGCCATGGTCGCCTCGCTCACCAGGAACGCGCGGGCCACCTCGGCGGTGGTGACACCGCAGACCAGCCGCAGCGTCAGCGCCACCTGCGCCTGTGGGGCCAGCGCCGGGTGACAGCAGGTGCTGATCAGGCGCAGCCGGTCGTCGGGGATCGCCGGGCCGTCCAGCTCGGCCAGGGCGAGGTCGGCGGTGTCGTCGGCGGGCTCGTCGACGACGAGTTTCGGCAGCGCCCGCCGGAAGGTGCCCTCCCGGCGCAGCAGATCCAGGGCGCGGCGCCGGGCCACCGTGGTCAGCCAGGCGCCCGGCCGGGCGGGCGCGCCGTCGGCGGCCCAGGCGGTGAGCGCGGTGGCGTAGGCGTCCTGCACGCACTCCTCGGCCAGATCCAGATCGCGGGTCAGGCGCACCGTCGCGGCGAGCACGAATGCCCACTCGCGCCGGTGCGCCCGCTCGACGGCCGCGGCCGTATCGGTGACCATGCTCAGCGCGGGAAGACCTTGATCGGGCGCACTTCCACCCCACCGGTCGCGGGCACCTGCGCCGCCAGCGCGATGGCCGCGTCCAGATCGGGCGCCTCGAGCAGGTAGTAACCGCCAAGGGCCTCCTTGGCCTCGGCGAACGGGCCGTCGGTGATGACGGCGGTACCGTCGGCGTCGTGGCGGATCGTGGTGGCCGTCGCGGTCGGCTGCAAGGCGTTGCCGCCCAGGTTCGCGGCGCCCGCGATCTCCTGGAAGGCCCGGTGTTCGGCGAGCATGCCGCCGAGCTCGTCCGGCGACATGGCCGCGTGCACTGCTTCGTCGCCGTAGATCAGGACCAGGTACTGGCTCATGATGACGCTCCTTCGTGGACTCGGCGGCCCGCCGATCGGGCCGCTCTACTCCACCGACGAGCAGCCACCACCGAGATCGACAGCCGGTGCCGAGAATTCTCCTCCGCGCGGGCGCGTCAGGCGATCGGCGCACCGCGCTGTTCGAGACGTCCGCCGGCCGCGACGGCGAAGGACATGCCGTGGCGCACCCCGCTGCCCGGGTCGGTGACATCGAGGACGTAGAACCAGTCCATCTGCGTCTGCCCGGCCGTCACCTCCAGCACGCCGAAACCGTGCGAGTCCAGTTCGACGTAGCGCAGGTGGTGATTGGCCGCCCGGATGGCCTGCTCGGCGGGCACCGAGGCCGTGCGCGGCGGCATCTTCAGCAGATCGCCGACGCTGGACGAGGTCACCGACGGGACGACGAACTCCGTGCCCGCGGTCGGTCCGCCCGGATAGTTCGCGGCGTCCACCGGCAGGTCGGCGGCCCAGGAGGTGTGGATGTCGCCGGTGAGGAACACGACGTCGCTCACCTGGTTGCCGGTGATGGCCGAGAACAGGGTGTTGCGGTCGGCGGTGTAGCCGTCCCACTGGTCGCCGTTGACGGTGAGCCCGCCCTGCGGCAGCCCGAGCAGGGCGGTGACGGCTGCGGTGGTGGCCGGTTCCAGCGGCGGGAAGACCAGCGGCGCGATCATCACCGAGTTGCCCACCAGCTTCCAGCGGGTCGGCGAGGACACCAGGCCCGCGGTGAGCCACTGCATCTGGGTGCGGCCGGTGAGGGTGCGCGCCGGATCGTCGGCGACGCGCCAGCCCGCGCCCGGCCCGGCCTCCTCGTCGCGGTAGGTGCGCAGATCCAGCATGGACAGCTCGGCCAGGGTGCCGAAACGCAGCCGCCGGTAGATCTGTACCTGCCCGTCGGCGCGGGTCTCGCGCACCGGCATCCACTCCAGGTAGGCGCGGGTGGAGGCGGCCTTGCGGTCGGCCCAGGGTCCGGCGACGGCGGGGTCGTGGTTGTTCGAGCCCTCGCGCCAGGAGTTGTCGGCCGACTCGTGGTCGTCCCAGGTGCAGATGAACGGCAGCCGCGCGTGCAGGGCGGTCAGGTCGGGATCGGTCTTGTACTGGCCGTGCCGGATGCGGTAGTCGGCCAGGGTGAGGATCTCGTGGACCGGGTCGTGACCGCGCACCGCGCCGTCGCGGCCGGTGTACTCGCCGCGCGCGTACTCGTAGATGTAGTCGCCCAGGTGCACGATCGCGTCGAGGTCGGTGCGCGCGGCCAGGTGCCGGTAGGCGCCGAACCAGCCCGCTTCCCAGTTGGCGCAGGAGACCAGGCCCAGCCGCAACCGGTCGACCTCGCTGTCGGTGGCGGGCGCGGTGCGGGTGCGCCCGACCGGCGAGGTCCGGCCGAGGGCGGTGAAACGGTAGAAGTAGTCGGTACCCGCGCTCAGGCCGGTGGCGTCGACCTTGACGGTGTGGTCGGACCCGGCCGTCGCGGTGACGGTGCCCGAGGCGGCGATGCTGCCGAACTCGGCGTCGGTGGCGATCTCCCAGCGCACCCCGGTCGCCTCGCCGAGGCCGGACCCGGGGGTCGCGTCCTCGGCGACGGTCACCCGGGTCCACAAGACGACCGCGCCGGGCAGTGGGTCACCGGAGGCGACACCGTGGCGGAACACCGTGTCCGCCGCGTGCGCCGGGGCGGTGCCGAGGACCGCGACCGCCGCGACGGCCGTTCCGCCGGTGAACAGGGTGCGCCGGGCGAAGTGCCCGTGCGGCGCGGAAACGGCGGGAGATGTGTTGTCGGCCACGATCAGCGATCACAGCCGACCCGGCGCCCCGGCGCAAGTCGGCGGACCGAATATTGGTCAACTGTCCACTTCTGCGTCGTCCGCGCGTCGCGGCCGGGTCGGTCCGGCGGAGCTGTCCGACCCCGTCGGTACCCTGCTCGGTGTGAGCGAGAGTCTTTTCGACGTGCCCGGCGCGCACGCCGAGCCCGAGCCCGGCGCCGACGCGATGATCCGTCGCGATCCGGGCGCGCCGCTCGCCGTCCGCATGCGCCCGCGCACCCTCGACGAAGTGATCGGCCAGCAGCACCTGCTCGGCCCCGGCTCACCGCTGCGTCGCCTGGTGGAGGGTTCGGGCGCGGCCTCGGTGCTGCTCTACGGCCCGCCCGGCACCGGCAAGACCACCCTGGCCTCGCTGCTGTCGCAGGCCACCGGCCGCCGGTTCGAGGCGCTCTCGGCCCTCTCGGCGGGAGTCAAGGAGGTGCGCGGGGTGATCGACCTGGCGCGCAGGCGGCTCACGGCGGGCGAGCAGACCGTGCTGTTCATCGACGAGATCCACCGCTTCTCCAAGACCCAGCAGGACGCGCTGCTGGCCGCGGTGGAGAACCGGATCGTGCTGCTCGTCGGCGCGACCACCGAGAACCCGTCGTTCTCGGTGGTGGCCCCGCTGCTGTCGCGCTCGCTCATCCTGCAACTGCAATCGCTGACCCCCGACGACATCCGGGCCGTGCTGGAACGTGCCGTGGCCGACGAGCGGGGGCTGGCGGGGTCGGTCACCGTCACCGACGAGGCCTTCGACCACCTCGTGCGGATAGCGGGTGGCGACGCCCGCCGCGCACTGACCGCGCTGGAGGCCTCCGCCGAATCGGCCGCCGACGGCACGGTCGACCTGGAACTCGTCGAGGCCGCCGTCGACAAGGCCGCCGTGCGCTACGACCGCGCGGGCGACCAGCACTACGACGTGATCAGCGCGTTCATCAAATCCATCCGCGGCTCCGATGTCGACGCCGCCGTGCACTACCTGGCCCGCATGCTGGCGGCGGGGGAGGACCCGCGATTCATCGCTCGCCGCCTGATGATCCACGCCAGCGAGGACATCGGGATGGCCGATCCGACGGCCCTGCAGACCGCGACGGCCGCCGCCCAGGTGGTCCAGCAGGTCGGGCTGCCCGAGTGCAAACTCGCCCTGGCCCAGGCCACCATCCACCTGGCCACCGCGCCGAAATCCGGGGCGGTGACCTCGGCGATCGGCAAGGCGATGGCCGATATCACGGCGGGCAAAGCCGGCGCGGTACCGCCGTATCTGCGCGACGGGCACTACTCCGGCGCCGCCCGGCTCGGCAACGCCCAGGGCTACCGGTTCCCGCACGACGCGCGCGACGGTGTCGTCACCCAGCAGTACCCACCCGACGAACTCGTCGGCACCGACTACTACGAGCCCACCGACCACGGCTACGAACGCGAGGTCGGTCCGCGGGTGGCCCGGCTGCGCCGTATCGTGCGGGGTCGCTGAGGCGGCACGCCCAGTGGGACAGACCACCCCGGGCGATGAAAAACCACGTGCGCCGCACCGGTAGGCTGGGTATTTGTGCAGACCCACGAGATTCGCCGACGCTTCCTGGACCATTTCGTCCGCGCCGGACACACCGAGGTGCCCAGCGCCTCGCTGATCCTGGCCGACCCGAACCTGCTGTTCGTCAACGCGGGCATGGTCCAGTTCAAGCCGTATTTCCTGGGACAGGAAGCGCCGCCGTACGCGCGCGCGACCAGCGTGCAGAAGTGCGTGCGCACCGGCGACATCGACGAGGTCGGCGTGACCACCCGCCACAACACCTTCTTCCAGATGGCGGGCAATTTCTCCTTCGGCGACTACTTCAAGGAAGGCGCCATCACCCTGGCCTGGGAGCTGATCTCCAAGTCCCAGGAGGAGGGCGGCTTCGGTTTCGATCCCGAGCGCATCTGGGTCACCGCCTACGAGTCCGACCCGGAGGCCGCCGAGATCTGGCATCGCGTCGCCGGGATCCCGAAGGAGCGCATCCAGTTCCGCGACGGCAAGGACAACTACTGGGACATGGGCGTCCCCGGTCCCGGTGGTCCCTGTTCGGAGATCTACTACGACCGCGGCCCGGCCTACGGCAAGGAAGGCGGCCCCGTCGCCGACGAGGACCGCTACCTCGAGATCTGGAATCTCGTGTTCATGCAGGACATCCGCGGTGACCTGAGCCCCAAGCAGGGTCATCCGCCGATCGGCTCGCTGCCGCGCAAGAACATCGACACCGGCATGGGCGTCGAACGCGTCGCCATGCTGCTGCAGGGCGTGGAGAACGTCTACGAGACCGACCTGCTGCGCCCGATCATCGACAAGGCCGAGCAGCTCACCGGCCGCTCCTACGGCGTCGAGCACGCCGACGACGTGCGTTTCCGCGTGATCGCCGACCACGTCCGCAGCTCGGCCATGCTCATCGCCGACGGCGTGAACCCCGGCAACGACGGCCGCGGCTACGTGCTGCGCCGCCTGCTGCGCCGCATCGTGCGCTCGGCCCGCCTGCTCGGCGCCGAGCAGCCGGTGATGGCCGAGCTGATGAAGGTCGTCTCCGACCTGATGTCGCCGTCCTACCCCGAGCTGGCCACCGACTTCGCCCGCATCGAGACCGTCGCGGTCGGCGAGGAAACCGCCTTCCGCAAGACCCTCAACACCGGCGAGACCCTCTTCGACAACGCCGCGACCGCGGTGAAGTCCCACGGCGGCAAGCAGATCGCGGGCTCGGACGCCTTCGCGCTGCACGACACCTACGGCTTCCCGATCGACCTCACCCTCGAAATGGCCGCCGAGGCGGGCCTTTCGGTGGACGAGGAGAGCTTCCGCTCGCTCATGGCCGAGCAGCGCAAGCGCGCCAAGGACGACGCCCAGGCCCGCAAGCACGCCCACGCCGACCTGACCGTCTACAAGGAACTGGTCGACCGCGGCGCCACCGAGTTCACCGGCTTCGACGAGCTCACCTCCGAGGCGCACGTGCTGGCCCTGATCGCCGACGGCGTGCGGGTCCCGGTCGCGCAGGCGGGTTCCGATGTCGAGGTCATCCTCGACCGCAGCCCGATGTACGCCGAGTCCGGCGGCCAGATCGCCGACCGCGGCACCATCACCGCCAACGGCCTGAAGCTGCGCGTCAACGACGTGCAGAAGATCGCCAAGAAGCTGTGGGTGCACAAGGCCACCGTCGAGCAGGGCCAGCTCACCGAGGGCGATGTCGTGCTCGCCCAGGCCGATCCGGCCTGGCGCCGCGGCGCCACCCAGGGCCACTCCGGCACGCACATGGTGCACGCCGCGCTGCGTCAGGTGCTCGGCCCCAACGCCGTGCAGGCCGGTTCGCTGAACAAGCCCGGCTACCTGCGCTTCGACTTCAACTGGCAGGGCGCGCTGAGCGAGCAGCAGAAGGCCGACATCGAGGCCGTCTCCAACGACGCCGTCGGTGCCGACTTCCCGGTGAACACCTTCGTCACCGATCTGCCCAAGGCCAAGGAAATGGGCGCCATGGCGCTGTTCGGCGAGAACTACGGCGACGAGGTGCGCGTCGTGGAGATCGGCGGCCCGTTCTCGATGGAGCTGTGCGGTGGCACCCACGTCGAGCACTCCTCGCAGATCGGCCCGATCACCGTGCTCGGTGAGTCCTCGGTCGGCTCGGGCGTGCGCCGCGTGGAGGCCTTCGTCGGTCTGGACTCCTACAAGTACCTGGCCAAGGAGCGCGCGCTGCTGGCCGGTGTCGCGTCCTCGCTGAAGGTGCCCTCCGAGGAGGTGCCCGGCCGGGTCGAGCAGCTCGTGGAGCGGCTCAAGGTGGCCGAGAAGGAACTCGAGCGCACCAAGATCGCCGCGGTGCTGTCCTCGGCGGGGACCTTCGCCGAGCAGGCCGAGCGGGTCGGCGCGGTCCGCCTGGTCGCCGCCGCCGCGCCCACCGGTGTCGCGGCGGGCGACCTGCGCACGCTGGCCACCGATATCCGCGGCCGCCTCGGCAGCGATCCGGCGGTGGTCGTGCTGCTCGGTGACGTCGACGGCAAGGCGCCGTTCGTGGTGACCGTCAACAAGGCCGCCCAGGACCTGGGTTTCAAGGCGGGCGATCTGGTCGGCGCCTTCGGCCCGAGCATCGCCGGTCGCGGCGGCGGCAAGCCGGAGATGGCGCAGGGCTCCGGCTCCGATCCCGCCGGCATTCCCGCGGGTCTGACCGCGGTCCGCGCACGGGTGGCCGAACTCGCCGGCTGATGACCACCCCCGGTTCAGCCGACGACACCGCCGCTGATCGACCGGATCCGGCGACCGACCCCGGCCGCGGCCGCCGCATCGCCATCGATGTCGGCAGCGTCCGCATCGGGGTCGCCTCCAGCGATCCCGACGGCATCCTCGCCACGCCGGTGGAGACCGTCCCGCGCGCCAAGTCCGGCCGCGCGGGCGGTCCACCCGCCGACATCGCGAGAATTGCCGAGATTGTGCGGGAGTACGAAGCGGTCGAGGTGATCATCGGCCTGCCACGCACGTTGCGCGGGGAGAACGGCACGGCGGCGGGGATCGCGCGCAGGTTTGCCAAGCAGTTGCGCCGGGTGATCGACCCGATTCCGATACGCCTTTCCGACGAACGTTTGACTACGGTGTCTGCTGCACGTGCGCTGCGCGACAGTGGAGTTCGCGCACGTGGCCAGCGGCAGATGATCGACCAGGCGGCAGCCGTGTCGATCCTGCAAGGATGGTTGGACGAGCGGAGTTCGGTGTTGAAGGACGCAGAGACGACGAATGCGGTCGGAGATGATGCATGACCGACCGATGGGCCAGGGCCGAGGAACGCTACCGGGCAAGGGAAGCTGATCGGCGCTACCCCCGGCGCGACGACTGGGGCCTGGACGCCCGCACCGCGCGCACGGAGGAGGAGCCGCCGTCGGGCCCGCCCGGCTGGGACGACGAGGACGGCACCGACGTCATCCCGCGCTACGAGGACGAGCCCTACGACGAGCCCGAGCCCGAACCCGAACCGGTGGCCCCACCGCGCCGGGTGCGCGAGCGCGCCGCCCCCGCCCGCACGCCGCGCGCGGGTGGGCGCGACGGTGCGCGGCCGAAGCCGCGTGACGGTGCCCGCGACGGCGCTCGGGCGAAGTCGCGCGAGGGCGAACGCGAGGGCAAGCGCGCCCGGCCCGCCGCGGGCCGCAAACGGTCGCGGATCGCCTCGCGCAAGGCGGCCGAACGCAAGCGCCGCCGCCGCAACATGTGGCTGATCACGGGCGTGTTCATGGTGCTCGTGGTGGCCGGGGCCGGTTTCGCCGGCTACAAACTGATCGGCAGCCTCACTCCGGCCGCCGATTTCGCGGGCCCGCCCGGCGCGCAGGTCATCGTCCAGGTGCATCAGGGCGATACCGCGACACAGATCGCCGCGGCCATGCACGACAAGGGTGTGGTCGCCAGCCGCGAGGCCTTCTATCAAGCGGCCGTGCGCAACTCGGGCATGAACAGTGTGCAGCCCGGCTTCTACGCGATCGGGGTGAACAGCCCGGCCGCCGACGCGGTGGCCACGCTGGTGGGTGGAAAGGCCCGCGTCGGCAATGTGATCGTCTCCGAGGGCCGGTTGCTGCACGACAAGCACGATGTGAGTACCGGGGGCCGCTACGACGGCATCTATCGCAAGATCGCGCAGGCCAGCTGCTATGGCGCCGACCAGAAGTGCGTCACCTACGAGCAGCTCGACGCCGCGGGCGCGAGCCTGGACCTGGCCAAGCTCGGCGTGCCGGAATGGGCGATGCAGGGCGTGCGCGACTGCCCGGACCGGGCGCGTCAGCTGGAAGGGCTGATCGCGGCGGGCACCTGGGACTTCGACCCGAGCGGCACCCCCGAGCAGATCCTGCGTCAGCTGGTGTCCTCGAGCGTGCAGCGCTACGAGGCCACCGGGCTGCTGCAGTCGGGAGCCACCACGGGCCTGAAGCCGTACGAGACCCTGGTGGCCGCGTCGCTGGTGGAGCGGGAGGCCAAGCCGCAGGACATGAGCAAGGTCGCCCGGGTGATCGTGAACCGGTTGAAGGTCGACCAGATGCTGCAGTTCGACTCGACGGTGAACTACACCCTCGACACCACCGAGGTCGCGACCACCAATGCCGACCGCGCCACCGAGACCGCGTGGAACACCTACGCGATGCACGGCCTGCCCATGACCCCGATCGCGGCCCCCTCGCTGGGCGCGCTCGAGGCGATGGAGAACCCGGAACCGGGGAACTGGCTGTACTTCGTCACCGTCGACAAGGAGGGCACGACGCTGTTCACCGACGACTACTCCGAGCACCTGCGCCTGGTCACCCAGGCCCAGCGCAGCGGCATCCTCGACAGCTCCCGGCCCTACGGTGGCTGAGCCGCGCAAGGCGGCGGTGCTCGGTAAGCCCATCGCGCACTCGCGCTCGCCCCAGCTGCACCTGGCCGCCTACCGGGCCCTCGGGCTGGACTGGAGCTACGAGCGCGTCGAGTGCACGGCCGAGCAACTGCCAGGTCTGGTCGACGGGCTCGGCCCGGAATGGGTCGGGCTCTCGGTGACCATGCCGGGCAAGGAAGCCGCCCTGGCCCACGCCGACGTGCGCACCGACCGCGCCGTGCTGGTCGGTTCGGCCAATACCCTGGTGCGCACCGAGGCGGGCTGGCTGGCCGACTGCACCGATGTGGACGGGGTGCTCGGCGCGCTGCGCGGCGGCGGGGTCGGCACGCTGGAGGAGGCCGTGGTGCTGGGTGCCGGTGGCACCGCACGGCCCGCCCTGCTGGCGCTGTCGGAACTGGGTTCCCGGTCGGTGACCGTGATCGCCCGGGACGCCGGGCGGGCGCGTAGCGCGGTGGAACTCGCCGAGCGTCTCGGTATGGCGGTGTCGACGATCGGTTTCGACGACGCCGGGCTCGCCGCGGTCTGCGCGCGGGCGGGCGCGGTGGTCAGCACGATCCCGTCGAGCGCGGCGGCCGCGGTCGCGGAGTCGGTGGCCGGGGCGCCGGTGGTTCTCGACGCGATCTACAACCCCTGGCCGACCCCCCTGGCCGAGGCCGTGGCCGCCGCCGGGCACACCGTCGTCAGTGGTTTGCAGATGCTGCTGAACCAGGCGTACGGGCAGGTCGAGCTGTTCACCGGGCAGCCCGCGCCGCGCGCGGCCATGGCGGCGGCCCTCGACGAGCTCGCCGATACCCAGAATTGATACCGGTTCTAGTTTTGGCCCGCTAAGGTGTTGCCCATGAGCGCTTGGGTGTTACGAGCCGTCGGTCTCGGCGCGTTGGTCGTCGCCTTGCGGGTCCTGCTGGGATTCGCGATGGCGACGCTGCCGACCTACGGCCTGCTGTGGCGGGTGGCCTGCCTGGTCGTGCTCGTCGGCACGGCCGTGGTGTGGGGCCTGCGCGACAGGCGCTCCGGCGGGACCGACCTCACGGTGCGCTGGCTGGCCGCCGGATTCGGTGCCGGGCTGAGCAGCAGCGCGGTGTGCTGGGCGCTGGATCAGCTCCCGCGCGTGGAACTCGGCGACAGCGGTGTGCTGTTCGAGCTCACCTCGGCCGCCTCGTTCATCATGCTGCTGATCTTCCTGCCCGCGATGGTGGGCGTCGCCGTCGCGGGCGTGCGCGCGCGACGCGCCCGCGACGCCGCCGAAACCGCCGAGATCACCGGCGAACCGGAACTCGCCACCGCCTGATCGCTGCGCCACTCGCTCGCGGTGCGGCACCGCTTCCAGTCGCGCATGGCCCGGTTCGCCGTCTCGGGCGAGGCTCGGTCGTGGTCGGCGAATCCGGTGCCCACCGCCGGGAGTGGCGGTGGGCGTTCCCGGCTCAGAGCAGGATCGCGCCGCCCGGCTTGTCCTCGCGGGCGATCGCCGAGTAGGCGGCCGCCAGCAGGCTCGGGTCCGGGCCCTCGAGGCGGCCGGGCTTGGCCAGGCCGTCGAGCACCACGAACCGCAGCACACCGGAGCGGGTCTTCTTGTCGGTCTGCATCGCGTCCATCAGCTGCGGCAGCGCGTCGGCGTCGTAGCTCACCGGCAGGCCGACACTCTCCAGGATGGTGCGGTGCCGGTCGGCGGTGGCGTCGTCGAGACGTCCCGCGAGCCTGCCCAGTTCGGCCGCGAACATCAGCCCGACCGACACGGCGGCACCGTGGCGCCAGCGGTAGCGCTCGCGGCGCTCCACGGCGTGGCCCAGGGTGTGGCCATAGTTCAGGATCTCGCGCAGGCTCGATTCCTTGAGATCGGCGGCGACCACATCGGCCTTGACCTGGATGGCGCGCCGGATCAGTTCGGGCAGCACCGTGCCGGTGGGGTCGAGGGCGGCCTCGGGATCGGCTTCGATCAGGTCCAGGATCACCGGGTCGGCGATGAAACCGGCCTTGATGATCTCGGCCATGCCCGCGACGATCTCGTTGCGCGGCACCGTCTCCAGCGTCACCAGGTCGACCAGCACGGCGCCGGGCTCGTGGAAACTGCCGACGAGGTTCTTGCCCGCCTCGGTGTTGATGCCGGTCTTGCCGCCGACCGCCGCGTCGACCATCGCCAGCAGCGTGGTCGGCACGTGCACGATGCGCACGCCGCGCATCCAGGTGGCGGCCACGAAGCCGGCCAGGTCGGTGGCCGCGCCGCCGCCCAGGCTCACGACGGCGTCGTTGCGGGTCAGCCCGATCCGGCCGAGCACCTCCCAGCAGAACCCGGCCACGGCCAGGTCCTTACCGTCCTCGGCGTCGGGGATCTCGATGCGGTGCGCGTCGACACCGGTCTCGGCCAGCGCCGTGCGCACCGCCTCGGCGGTCTCGGCCAGCGGCGGCTGATGGAAGATCGCCACGGTCCGCACGGCATTGCCTGCGGTGACGGCCTCGACGAGGTCGCCGAGCAGTCCGCGACCGATGATCACCGGGTACGGGTCGGCGGTGCGGACCTGGATGGTGGTCGGCTCTGTCACGTGCGCTGCTCCGATTCTTTCTGGTCGTTGGTGGTGCGTCTGCCGCGGCGCCGCGGTGTGCCGCGCCGGGCGCGATCCGCGCGCTCGGGGGTGCCGGGCTGTCCCGACCCGGCCCGCGTGCCCGTGGATTCCGTTGTGCCGGTACGGGTTCCGGTCTCGTTCGGGGTGCCGCGCTCGCCCGTGGCGGTGCGCGCGGCGGCGTCGCGGTTGGCCGCGGCCGTCCGGATACGCGCGCCGCCACGGCGTGATCTGGTCCGCCGGGACCGGCGGGTGCCTGCGGTGCGCTCGCCCGCGCCGGACCGGCCCGCGGTGCCGGTCTCGGATTCGGATCGTGGTGCGGCCGAACGGTTCCGGCCGGTGTCGGCGGAACCGATCGGATCGGCGGTGCCCGGCTGCTCCGCGCGCCGCGCGGCCGCGGCCCGTGCCCTGGCCCGCCGCCGCGCCCTGGACCGGTTGCTGCCGATTCCCGGCCTGCTCGTCGAACTCGCCGGGGGAGTGGCGTTGGCGGCCTTGCGCTCGGCATCGAGGTCGGTGCGCACCGATTCCAGGCCGAGCTTGGCCAGGATCATCCGCACCACCCGGCCCGGGCTGCGTCCGTCGGTGCGTACGCGCACCGTGGCCACCTCGCGGTAGATCGGCCGCCGGATGTTCATCAGCTCACGGTATTTCGCGGCCGGGTCGGCGCCGTTGAGCAGCGGCCGGGCATTGCTCGACCCGGTCCGCCGCAGCCCCTCGCCGATACTGATCTCAAGGTACACCACGGTGGCCCCGCGCAGCACCGCACGGGTGCGCTCGGAGAGCACCGAGCCACCACCGAGCGAGACCACGCCCTCGTGTTCGAGCACGGCGCGGCGCACGACCTGTTCCTCGATCCGCCGGAACTCCGGTTCGCCGTCGGTGGCGAAGATCTCCGGAATGCTGCGGCCGGTGTCGGCCTCGATCCCGGCATCGGTGTCGTAGAGCTCGACACCCAGTTCCCTGGCCAGCTTGCGCCCGATCGTGGACTTCCCCGATCCGGGCGGACCGACCAGCACGACCCGCGCGCGCGGCGTACTCTCCGCCTCGGCGGGGGGAGCCGGCTCGGGCTCGACAGACGTGGGGCCCGCGTCGTTCTCCGCGGCCCCCTGCTGCCCCAGCCCGGTCACGACGTACGGCTGTCCGCGGGCACGTGCGGGCGGTTGCCGATCCGCTTGACGTAACTGGTGATGTTGTCGACGGTCTCGGCCAGCGAATCGCCACCGAACTTCTCCAGCGCGGCCTGTGCCACGACCAGCGCCACCATCGACTCCGCGACCACACCGGCCGCGGGCACCGCGCACACATCCGAGCGCTGGTGGATGGCGACGGCTTCCTCGCCGCTGGACATGTCCACGGTCGACAGCGCGCGCGGCACCGTCGAGATCGGCTTCATCGCCGCGCGCACGCGCAGCGCCTCACCGTTGGTCATGCCGCCTTCCAGACCGCCCGCGCGGTTGGTCGAGCGCAGCACGCCGTCGGGGCCGGGACGCATCTCGTCGTGGGCCTGGCTGCCGCGGCGGCGCGCGGTCTCGAAACCGTCGCCCACCTCGACACCCTTGATCGCCTGGATGCCCATGAGGGCGGCCGCCAGGCGCGAGTCCAGCCGCTGTTCGCCGCTGATGAACGAACCGAGCCCGATGGGCAGGCCGGAAACGATGACCTCCACGACGCCACCGAGGGTGTCGCCGTCCTTCTTCGCGGCCTCGATCTCGGCGATCATGGCCGCCTCGGCCTCGGCGTCGAACGCGCGCACCGGGCTGGCGTCGATGGCGTCGAGATCGCCCGCACCCGGGATGACACCGCTGGTGTCGGCGGCGGTGCCGATCGACACCACGTGCGAGATGACCTCCACACCGAAGGCCTGGCGCAGGAAGTTACGGGCCACGGTGCCCGCGGCCACGCGCGCCGCGGTCTCACGCGCACTGGCGCGCTCGAGCACCGGACGGGCGTCGTCGAAGCCGTACTTGAGCATGCCGGAGTAGTCGGCGTGCCCGGGACGCGGCCGGGTCAGCGGCGCGTTGCGCGCCATCCCGGCGAGTTCGGCTTCGTCGACCGGGTCGGGCGACATCACCTCGGTCCACTTGGGCCACTCGGAGTTGGCGACCTCGATGGCGACCGGGCCACCCATGGTGCGGCCGTGGCGCACACCACCGATCAGGGTGACCTTGTCGGCCTCGAACTTCATGCGGGCGCCGCGCCCGTAGCCGAGCCTGCGGCGCGCGAGCTGAGCGGAGACATCCTCCGACGTCACCTCGACTCCGGCGACCATCCCTTCCAGGAGGGCGACGAGAGCGGGACCATGGGATTCTCCGGCAGTTATCCAGCGCAACACGCCGACCATCTTCCCACGTCGACACGCGTAGGTGGTGACGTGGTCCGACGTGACGAGCGGCACGTCCGCGCCGGGCCGGGCCGCGCGATGCCGCCCGGCGCCACGGCTGTGCTGCGGCGGACCGGTCCCGGGCATCCTCGCAGCGACCCGATCCGGCCCCCGATCGGCGCCGTACGCCGTGTCGGCGATCACGTCAGCGCCATCGCCGACACGGTGGCCAGGCACATGGCAGGCCCGTGGGGCACCAGTTCCCGGTGGCCGATCGCGCGCGTGCGGTCGACGGCGTGTCGCACCCGCGTCCTGACCCATCGACTGCCCAGCATCGCGGCCGCGGCGAGGCCGGTGAGCACCGGTGCGGCGACCGCGGCCCAGGCCCAGGCGGGTGACCCGGCCAGCGCCGCGGCGCCACCCAGCGCCACCGCCAGCTTCACATCGCCCGCGCCGAGCGTGGCGGGGGATACCAGATGGACGACCAGGTACGGCATGGTCAGCAGTGCGGCGCCGATCACCGCGGTGGCGAGCTGGCCGGTGCATCCGGCATAGAGGAAGACGGCGGCGGCGCCGAGGCCGGTCAGCGCGTTGGGCAACCGGCGGGCGTGGACATCGATGACACCCAGCAGCAAGCACCAGGCGACGAGCAGGCAATACGCGGCAGTGGTCATGGTTCGATCGTGCGGGCCCGAACGCGCCCGATCGAGCCCCTCCCCGCCGATTGTGGACAAAGTCGTCGGTTGTGAACAGGCCGATCTCCAGTTGCATGGCCGCCCGCGCTGCGCCGCGACGAGTCCCGCATTCGGTGCCGACGTGTCGCGAGCGGGGCGGTAGCGTTGTCCCATGTGTGCTGACAACCCGGGTCCCGACCACGCGGCACGGCGTGGCGCCCTGCGGAGCCTGCTGGTGGAGAACGGCGTCGACGCGCTGCTGGTGACCGATCTGGTCAACATCCGCTATCTCACCGGCTTCACCGGATCCAACGCCGTCCTGCTGGTGCACTCGTGGGACATGCGCGGTGCCGAGGACCACACCGTGATCGGCACCGACGGCCGCTATTCCGCGCAGGTGGCCGCCCAGGTGCCCGATCTGCGCGCCGAGATCGCCCGCGCGACGGCCCGGCGCATCCTCGAACTGGCCGGGGAATGGCAGCTGGGCCGGATGGGATTCGAGAGTCACATCGTCACCGTCGACGAGCACAAGTCCTTCCAGGAGCAGCGCACCGGGCTGCAACTCGTGCCGACCTCGGGCCTGGTCGAACAGCTGCGCATGGTCAAGGACGACTACGAGATCACCCAGCTGCGCGCGGCCTGCGCGGCCGCCGACGCGGCCCTGGCCACCCTGCTCGACCGGGGCCTGATCCGGCCCGGCCGCACCGAACGCCAGGTCGCCCGCGACCTCGAGTGGGCCATGTTCGACCACGGAGCCGAGGCCATCTCGTTCGAGACGATCGTCGCCGCGGGCGCCAACTCCGCCATTCCGCACCACCGGCCCACCGGTGCCGTGCTGGCCGCGGGCGATTTCGTGAAGTTCGACTTCGGTGCGGTGGTCGACGGCTACCACTCCGACATGACCCGCACCCTGGTGCTCGGCGAGCCCGCGGACTGGCAGCGCGAGATCTACGACCTGGTCGCCCGGTCCCAGCGGGCCGGTCGCGAGGCGCTGAAACCGGGGGCCGAGACCCGTGAGGTGGACGCCGCGGCCCGGGTCGTCATCCACGACGCCGGGTACGGCCCCCAGTTCGTGCACGGTCTCGGGCACGGGGTCGGGTTGCAGATCCACGAAGCGCCGGGAGTGGCCAAAACCAGTACCGGTACACTTCTTGCTGGCGTGGCGGTGACCGTCGAACCTGGTGTGTACCTTCCCGGCCGCGGCGGGGTCCGGATCGAGGACACGCTCGTGGTGCGTGAAGGGGGCCCGGAACTGCTCACCCTCACCACCAAGGACCTGACCGTCGTCGACTGACGCCGGTCGCACCCAGACCCGCAGTAAACGAACGAGGAGATCCGAGGACAGTGGCGGACACCAGCGACTTCAAGAACGGCCTTGTGCTGAAGATCGACGGTCAGCTCCAGCAGATCGTCGAATTCCAGCACGTGAAGCCGGGCAAAGGCCCCGCCTTCGTGCGGACCAAGCTGAAGAACGTCGTGTCCGGCAAGGTCGTCGACAAGACCTTCAACGCCGGCGTCAAGGTCGAGACCGCGACCGTCGACCGTCGCGACATGACCTACCTGTACCACGACGGCACCGACTACATCTTCATGGACGGTGACACCTTCGACCAGATCTCCATCGCGGAGGCCACCATCGGCGACGGTGCCCGCTTCCTGCTGGAGAACATGGGCGTGCAGGTCGCCGTGCACGAGGACGCGCCGCTGTTCGTGGAGCTCCCCGTCACCATCGAGCTGGTCGTGCAGCACACCGACATCGGCCTGCAGGGTGACCGCTCCACCGGTGGCACCAAGCCCGCCACCCTGGAGACCGGCGCCGAGGTCCAGGTCCCGCTGTTCATCAACACCGGTGACAAGCTGAAGATCGACTCGCGCGACGGCAGCTACCTCGGCCGCGTCAACGCCTGATCGTGGCGGACTCCCCGGCAGACAAGAAGGGCTCGTACAAGAAGCTCGGCGCGCGCCACAAGGCACGCCGCCGGGCCGTCGACCTGCTGTTCGAGGCTGAGGCGCGTGACGTCGACGTCTCCGATCTGCTCGCCGAACGCGCCGAGCTCGCGACCAGCGATCAGAGCGTCGCCCCGGTCCACGCCTACACCGGCACCCTGGTGGAGGGCGTCGCCGACGATCTCGATCGCGTCGACGGCACCATCGAGTCGTACCTGCAGGACTGGACGCTGTCGCGGCTGCCCGCCGTCGACCGGGCGATCCTGCGCATCGCGGTCTGGGAGCTGTTCCACGCCACCGATGTGCCGCCGGTCGTGGCGGTCGACGAGGCCGTGGAGCTGGCCAAGGAACTGTCCACCGACGACTCGCCGTCGTTCGTGAACGGTGTGCTCGGTCAGGTCGTGCAGGTCGCGCCGCAGGTGCGGGCCGCCGCGGCCGCCACCCGGGCTCCGCGTCCGGAATCCGAGGACTGACCGTGGCGAACAAGTACCTGGTGATGGTCATGCGCACGCCGCACTTCGACGCCTCTGTGATCGAACCGCACCGCGTGTTCCTGCAGGAGCTGATCGCCAAGGGGCAGCTCCAGGAGAGCGGCAAGTTCACCGACGGCAGCGGCGGCGCCTACGTCATCCTGGCCGAAAGCCTCGATGCCGCAACGGCGATCGCGCACACCGATCCGGTGCACACCACCGGTGCCTCGGAGCTGACGATCTACGAATGGGAGATCACCGCCTCGGCGTGATCCTCGTTCTCCGACAGCCGTAGATCTTCCGGGATCTGCGGCTGTCGCCGTCTCGGCCTCAGATCTGGTGCAGGCAGTACGAGACCGGAGGCCGCGCGTGGACGACCGCCTCGGTCACCGCGAACTTCTTCGACGACGCCGCGCAGACCTGCGGATCATTGGCCGCGACCCGGGTGTCGACCATGAACGTTCCCGCTGTGCAGGGCACTTTGCGCAGGCGATTCAGCCAGGCGTTCTGGTTCTTCGGATCGTTGACGCATTCCCCGACAGCGACATTGAGTTGCAGGCACCAGCTCTTGCGCCGACCGGACTTACCGAAGGCGCCGTCGCCGACCGCGCACTTCTGCTTGCTCGGCGCCTGTGTCACGATCAGGACTGCCTCGGGATGGTCACAGGGGCGACGTTCGAATGTATCGCGGCCGCCGGGCGGCTGGGCGAAGAACCCGCAGTCCCCGGTGGCGACCTTGCGGAAGTCCGATTGCGCGAAACCGACGACGGCGAACGTGCTCACGGCGACGGCAACGGCGGCGAGCACCCCGATCCACACCCATTTCCGGCGTCCGCCGAAGAAGCGAGCATTGCGGGCCTGCTGCTCGCGGTGGCCGGGTCGTTTGCGTCGACCGGCGGGTGGCCGCCATGGCTCGGCGGTCTGTCCCGGTGAGTTCTGCGGTCCATTCGGTGGTTCCACCCGGCCAGCTTGCCAGAGCCGCAAGGTAACTCGGCCGGGTGGGCGTGTTCCCGACGGCCTCCGCCGGTGGGTGTACGTGGCCCGGCGGAGGCGCGACCGGCGCCGGGTGGCGCGGTGTCGGGATGTGCGCGAGGCACACGGTGATCCTGCAACCTCGAGTGGACTCGAGGTCAAGGCGGGTCAGCGGTCGGGGTGGACGACCGGGGTGAGGAAACCGGTGACCTGGGCGGCCGAGGGTTGGCCGAGGCGCCGTCCGAGGAAGTCGGGGGCATCGGCGGCGGCGCGGCAGCGGTCCGGGTCGGTGTTCGCCGGATCGGCGGAGTAGCGGTCGCCGAACATGATGGCCCTGGCCACCTCCCGACCCGTCCGCAGCTCGTAGACCACCACCTCGTAGCTGGCCCGGAACAGGTTGACGGTGCGGCCGATCGGCTCGCCCGGCTCCGGTGCGTACTGGCAGGTCTGCACGAGTTCGCGCAGCTCGAGCTGCTTCATGCAGGCGATGAGCTGCGCCGTGCCCGGATCGGTCGGCCGCCAGGCACGTGCGTCGTCACGGGTGACCATGCTGCCGAGATCGCCGGAGAGATAGATCGGGCTCGGCCCGTCCCGGTCGTACTCCGCCGCGTTCGGGAACGGCGTGCGGTTCTCGCCGCACATCCGGTCGTAGTCCGACATCACGAACCGGCTCGCCTGCACGGCCGTGATCGCGAAGAATCCCGCCCCGAACAGCGCGATGAACAGCACCAGCGCCACCCCGGGCCCGATCCGCACCCGGCGCAGCGCCGACTGCCGCCGCTCCCGAACCGGGCGGTTACGCCACCGCTCGAGCCACGAACCACCCACCGGGCGGCGCGCCTGCGAGGCCGACTGCCGGGCCGAGTGGTCCCGCTCGACCCAGTCGCTCCAGTGCTCGGTGTTCCCTTGCGGCGCAGAGTATTCCGAGGACTCCCGCCGCCGCGCGGTACCCGCGGCCGCCGCCGCCGCCCCCGCCCCGACCGCGGCGAATCCGGCCGCCGGCCCGATCCCCGCACTCCGCGAGCTCGCCGCAGCGTCGCCGGACCGTGGCGCATCGTCGCCCTGGTGCCATGAGTCGGACTGCGGCGCATCGTCGTCCGGGTGCCATGAGTCGGACCGTGGCGTCTCATCGTCGCCCTGGTGCCATGAGCCAGATCGTGGCGCCTCATCGTCCCCGCGCCACGAGCCGGACCGCGGCCCATCATCGTCCTCGTACCCGTCCCAGTCATCATCGTCGTCCCAGCGGTCTCCGCCACGGGACTCGGAGAATTGCTCGCCCGGCCTCAACGACCTGTCCGCGAACCGGCCGTCCGCCTCGTCCTCACCGGGCGACGAGCCATCGGCATCGGCGAACTGCTCGCCGACACCCGCCGACCGGTTCTCGAACCGGTCGTTCGCCGAGTCGTCCCGCCCCTCCGCGTCGTCGGTATCCGGCAATCGCTCGCCGGCAGCTGCCGACACGTTCGCGGCCCGCTCGTCTCCCAGGCTCGCGGATTTGACCAGCGAAACCGCACCCGCCGACGCAGCCATCGGCGAACCCACGGCCGGACGAACGGGCGAGGAACCCTCACCGCTGTCCGCCCCCAGCGCCATTGGTGACGCCTCCGCCCCGGATGACGTGGGAGGCGTCGTCGCCGCTGACGTGGGTGGTGCCTCGGCCTCGGATGCCGTGATTGGCCCGTCGGTCTCCGAGGGCGCGGGTGGTGCCTCGGCCCCGGTTGACGTGGATGACCCCTCGGCCCCGATCGGCGCCGGTGCCACCTCGCCCCTGGACGGCGCGGGCACCGCCTTGGCCCCAGCTGACGCGGGGGGTGCCTCCGCTCTCGATGACGTGGATGACTCGTCGGTCTCGGGGGTCGCCGCGGGTGGCACCTCGGCCCTGGACGGCGCGGGCAGCGCCTCGGTCCCAGCTGAGGCGGGTGGTGCCTCCGCCCTCGAAGACGCGGATGGCCCGTCGGTCTCGGAGGTCGCGGGTGGCACCTCGGCCCTGGACATCGCGGGTGGTGCCTCGGTCTCAGATGACGCGGGTGCGGCCTCCACCGTGGATGACGCGGGTGACCCCTCGGCCTCGGACGGCGCCGGTGGTGCCTCGGTCCCGGTTGACGTGGGTGGTGCCTCGGCCCTGGACGGCGCGGATGATCCCTCGGCCGCAGACGACGGTGGTGGTGCCTCCGCCCTCGATGACGTGGATGACTCATCGGTCTCGGATGGCGCGGGTGGTGCCTCGGCCCTCGACGACGCGGGAGGCGCTACGGCCTCAGATGAAGTGGGTGGGGCTTCCGCCCTGGAGGACGCGGATGAACCCTCGGCCCTGGACGGCGCCGGTGGTGCCTCGGCCCCGGATGACGCGGACGACGCCCCGCCCCCCGACGACGCGCTGCGAATCGGAGTCGTATCGCTGTCATCGCCGGAAACTGCCACAGCAGAGCTGGATTCGCGGGTCCCACTGCTGCCTATCGCGGTCCCGGCGGTGGACTTCTCAGCGCTCGCGGTGTCGTCCTCGACGGTCGTCTCCTCACGCTTCGCGCCCACGGCGGCGTATTCCGGGCGATCCGGCGCGTCAGCAGACTCCTCACGTTCCCGACCTCGGTCGCGCGGATTCGCCTCGCGCGCAGACGGCTGCACGGCCTCCGCATCCGCACGCTGTGGCCGGTGGGCGAGACGGTCGATCGCGGCGAGGAAGGCCGGAGTCGCCGACTGGCCGATCCGCGAGGTCATGGGTGGTGGGCCGCTCGGCTCGCGAACGGGCTCGGCGGGGGGTTCGGGGAGTTCGACCGGGGGCGGGGTGACCGGGCGGCTGGTGGTCGTGGCGTCGAGATCGGTGGGGAACCCCTGGCCTGTCAGGGCGTCGGGTGCGGGCAGCAGATGGTGCAGGTTCAGCGCGGTGAACACGCGGGCGACATCGTGGACGCTGAGCCGGACCGTGCGGCCGGTCTCGGCGTGGAAGTAGTCGTGCAGGGGAGTGGGATCGTCGCGGTCGACCAGGACGGCGCGGTAGCCGTCGGCGATGCGGGTCTCCTCGAGGGTGATGGCCGAGCCGGGCTGCGGGACCAGCGCGATCACCGCGTTCACCCAGCCGAAGATGCCCGCCTGCTGCAGCAGGTTCTTGACCGCGAAGACCTGGCGGCGCACCTGCACGAACGGATTCGGGACGCGCGTGGCGTGATACAGCGCGGCCGGTTCGTCGTCGATGGTCCACGGCCCGTTCGGCGGGGTCGCCAGAATGCCCGCCTGGCGTTCGGTGAATCCCTTCACCTCCACGACGGTGACACCCTGCGGCGTGCACACCAGCGCGTCGACCTCGACGGACCCGCCCCGGCTCTCGGCCACATGGCAGCGGAAGACAGCGACCCCACCGGCCTCGGACACCCAGTCACGGATCGCCGTGCCGACGATCTGCTCTGCGCCTTCGAGTTCGGTTTCGTCCGCGACGACGACGATCACCACGACCCCCTGTGCAACCTTGTGCGGACTCCTACCAGGATACGACCTCCGCTAGCCGTGTCGAAACCGAATCCTGTTGCTGAACAACGTGATCGACAAGAACAATTACCGGACTCACCCCATCACATCCGGCATTCCGCCGGGACCGTCGATTCCGGCCGGGCTCGTCCACTCCCGCGGCGGCCGCGTGACCTGGCCCGCGACCAGCACCAGCCCGCTCGGACGGTCCACCGCCAGGAAACCGAACGGGCGATCGATCTCCACCGAGGTGATGGTCGACATCTCCTGCCGCGGAACACCGCCCGGCGCCATCGCCACCGCGCTGACGGCCGCCGCCTCGAACCCGGCGGCATCGAACCGCGCGACCACCTCCTGGGCGGCCGCGTCGAGTGCGACCGGCTGCACCGCGAGACCCGGGAAATGACCCTGGGACGCGTCCTGCGCGGCCGTGAGGCCGAACAGTGCCGCCTGCTCGAACAAGTCGTGCTTCGCCCGTACCTCGAAAGGCGGGAGCGTGAGACAGACGGCGTCGCCGCCGAAGGATTCACGTCGCTGCACGGTGAGACAGGGCGCGACGATACCCGGGACGAGTTCGGTGCGCACCGCGACCTCGCCGTCCAGCGCCGCGAGACCGGCCGCGATCGCGCGGTCCGGGCTCTCGTCGCCGATCAGCAGGTGCACATCCAGCTCGCCGCGCCCGCGGATCACCACGCGCGTGACCGTGTCGTCGAGGATCGACACCGATCCGTCCGGGCGGCTCCCGCGGAACAGCCCGGGGCCGCGATGTCCTTGCCACGGACCGGTTTCCGGCGTGAACGGCACGTCGAGAAACGGAACGACCCATCGGGTCCGCGCCAGCAACGCGGTGGCCAGGGCGAACACCGTGTCTTCGGTGATGGGCACCGGGAACTTCGTGATCAACCCGTCGGTGTGCTCCCGCGCCCACGCGTCCAGCCGTGCCGGGTCATCCAGCGCGCCCACGGTGCCCGCGGGCATGCCGCGCACCCACTCCTCGCGCAGGGTCAGCCGCGGCCGCACCCACGCGCCGATCGCGGTGGTGACCTCCTGCGACGCATCGAGCGTCTTCAGTAACTCCAGCCCGGCCGCGTGGGCGTATTCGGCCGGAACATCCGCTGCCTCGGCCAGTTCCGTGCGCGCCCGCCCCTGCGCGCATCCGGCCAGGATGGCGAGCAACGGCCAGACCCCCGCCGCCGACACCACCGTGTCGTCGCCCCCGAACCTCGCGCACCATCGCGCCGTCAACCGATTGGCCGACCGGACGTGCGGCATCAATGGACTCCCCATGCCCCGGATCCTACGGCCAGCCACCGACATCCGGCCTGTCGTGGCCTGCCCGGCCCGGCCCGCGCGGGGCCGGATCGGGTGCGGACGTCAGGGCCGCAACAGCACCGCCCCCAGTGCGAGGCGATCTTCCAGCCTGCGGTGCGCTTCGGCGGCCTCGGTCAGCGGGAACACGGTGTCCACGACCGGAACCAGGCTCCCGTCGGCGACAGCGGCCAGCGCGGCAGGCCGCTGGGCGGCGACCTCGTCGAGCCAGGCGGTCCCGGCGCAGCCGGTGAGGGTCAGGCCGCGCAGGATCAGGTCGGTCGCGGTGAGCTGGGCGGGTGCGCCGGTGAGCCAGCCGTAGCTGAGGATGCGGCCGCGCAGCGGAGTGATCACGTCGAGCAGCGGGGTCAGCGAATCGCCACCGAGGGAATCGAAGACGACGTCGATCGTGCCGCCCGCGAGCGACGCGGTGAGCTGGTCGGTCCAGTCGGGAGCGGAGTGATCGATCACCGCGTGTGCGCCGTGTTCGCGTGCGAGACGGGCCTTCTCCGGGCCGCCCGCCGTGCCGATCACCCGCGCGCCCGCGGCAGCGCAGAGCCGGGTGAGGTAGCTGCCGATGCCGGTCGCGGCCGCCTCGACGAGGACGGTCTCGCCGGGGCCCACCCGGGCCGCGTCCAGCAGCGCCAGCGTCACCGAGCCCGGCATGAGGGCGGCGGCCGCCTGCTCGGTGCTCAGGCCGTCCGGGATGACGGTCACCGCATCGGCCTCGACGGCGACATATTCGGCGTAGGCACCGAAACCGCTGGTCGAGGCCACCACGCGAGCCCCGCCCAGGGACGGATCGACACCGTCGCCGAGTTCTACGACGACGCCCGCCGCCTGGAATCCGAACACCGCGGGCAGCGGCGCGGGGAAGGGGAACGCGCCCGAGCGCACCTTGGTCTCGGGGAACAGCACCGGAATCGCCTCGGCGCGCACGAGCACCTGCCCCGCGCCGGGACGCGGCCGGTCGGCCTCCCTGGCGACCAGGACCTCGGGTCCGCCGGTCTCGGTCATTACGATTGCCTGCATCGAGAACTCCATAAGTTGACTGCCGGTCCAGATATTGTCACGACGACGATATGGACCGGCGGTCAACTTGTCAACGGATCGGCGGCTGCCGGGAAAGCGGGTGCGATGACCGGGCGACCCACCGAACGTGCCGATGCCGCGCGCAACCGGCGCGCGATCCTCGACGCCACCGCGGCACTGCTGGCCGAACACGGTGCCGCCGGAGTGACGATGGATCGCGTCGCCGCCGCCGCGGGCGTCGGCAAGGGCACGATCTTCCACCGGTTCGGCAGCCGCTCCGGCCTGCTCTACGAACTCGTCGCGGAAGGCGCGATCGCCCTGATGAGCGCGGTCACCGAGGGGCCGCCGCCACTGGGGCCCGGCGCGCCCGCGGACGAGCGGCTGCTCGCGTTCTTCGACGCGATCACCCGGTTGTTCACCGACGACGTGGAGTTGATCGCCGCCTATCAGGCCATGCCGCCCCACCCGCGCAGCGCCGAGTTCCACGCCTTCTGGGCCGAACACATCGCCACGCTGCTGCGTGCGGTGCGCCCGGATGTCGACGCGGAGGTCGTCGGCGCGCTGCTGCTGTCGGCCGTCGGCGGGGAGGCCGGTCAGCGGCTGGCCAGGGCGGGGGAGGCCGACCGCCTGCGTGCGGGCGTGCGCGACCTGGTCGCCTCGGTACTGCGGACCGGCTGAGCTCAGCGCACGTCGCGCGGCCGGAACTGGATACTGATGCGCGGACCCACCGGGCGTGTGGTCTTGGGGACTGCGTGCTCCCAGGTGCGCTGACACGCGCCATCCATCACCAGCAGATCGCCGTGTCCGGCGGTGAAACGCACGCTGGCACCGCCGCCGCGCGGACGCAGCAGCAATGAGCGCGCGGCGCCGACCGACACGATCGCCACCATGGTGTCGGTGGTGGCGCCGCGCCCGATGGTGTCGCCGTGCCAGGCCACGCTGTCGCGGCCGTCGCGGTAGAAGCACAGGCCCGCGGTGCGGAACGGCTCGCCCAGCTCCGAGGCGTAGTGGGTGCTCAGCGCGCTGCGCGCGGCCACCAGGATGCGGTCGGGCAGGGGATCGTGCTCGCCGTAGAACGAGACGAGCCGGGGGACGTCGACGACCCGGTCGTACATCGGCCTGCGTTCGGCATGCCACGGCACCCGCTCGGCCAGTCGCTCGAACAGCGTGCTCGCGCCGCCGAGCCAGCCGGGCAGCACGTCGACCCAGGCGGTGGCGTCGAGCGGGGTGCGCCGGATCGCCTCGATCGGACCCAGCGCCACCGCGTCACCGTCGAACAGTGAACCTTGCAGGGGCAGCGACATGGGGACAGTCTAGCGCGTGTTCGAACATATGTTCGGATGCTCAGCGGGCGACGGTGACGGCGTCGTCGAGATGGGCGAGTTTGTCCGGATTGCGCACGAGGTAGAGGCCGGTGATCGCACCGTCGTCCAGGCGCAGCGCGGCGACGATGTCGAGCACGCCGTCGACGCGGACCAGGACGGCAGGCCCGCCGTTGACCTGCACGAACTCGGTGGTGACGGTCCCCGGGATCCGCGGGATGCCCCGCGACAGCAGCCGCGCCACCCGATCCGCGCCGACCACCGGCCGCACCACCGCCTTGACCACCCCGCCGCCGTCGGCGAGCAACACGACATCCGGCGCGAGCAGATCGAGCAGCCCCTGCAGGTCACCGGTCCGCACCGCGCGTCCGAACGCCTCGACGGCCTCGCGGCTCTCGGTGGTGCTCACCGGGCCGCGCGGTCTGCGGGCGGCGACGTGTGCCCGCGCGCGATGCGCGATCTGGCGGACCGCGTCCTGGGATCTACCGACGGCCTCGGCGATCTCGTCGTAGCCCAGATCGAACACCTCGCGCAGCACGAACACGGCGCGCTCGACCGGCGCGAGGGTCTCCAGAACCAGCAGCATGGCCATCGAGACGCTGTCGGCCAGCGCCACGTCCTCGGCGATATCGGGCGTGGTCAACAGCGGTTCCGGCAGCCATGGCCCGACGTAGGTCTCCTTGCGCCGGCCCAGGGTGCGCAGCCGGGTCAGCGACTGGCGGGTGGTGATGCGCACCAGGTAGGCGCGCGCGTCCCGCACGGTCGCGTGGTCGACGTCGACCCAGCGCAGCCAGGTCTCCTGCAGCACGTCCTCGGCGTCGGCGGCGGAACCGAGCATCTCGTAGGCGACGGTGAAGAGCAGGTTGCGGTGGGCGACGAACGCCTCGGTGGCCGGGTCCGTGCTCATGAGGTCTTCCTGTCTGTCGCGCGAGTGGTCGTCCACCAGACGCCGCCACCCGGGGTTCTGTGACAGCTGATTCCGGTGATACACGTCACGCCCACGATCTGTCACGGGCCCACCGCCGCGGGCGTCTTGTGGTCATCCCTTCCGGCACCACGAAACGAGGACATCATGACCGCCCGATTCGACATGTTCGGCAATGCCGTCGCCACCCGCTTCGCCAAGCGCTTCGCCGCGGCCGCGCAGATCCTGGACCAGTCGCCGCTGCCCGTGACCACGAAGGAACTGGTCAACCTGCGGGCCAGCCAGATCAACGGCTGTGGCTTCTGCACCGACATGCACACCAAGGACGCCACGGCGGCCGGGGAGTCGGCGCAGCGGCTGCATCTGGTCGCGGCCTGGCGCGAGACCACCGTGTTCACCGACGCCGAGCGGGCCGCGCTGGCGCTCACCGAGGAGGCGACCCGCCTCGCCGACCATCACCGCGGAGTCTCCGACGAGACCTGGGCGGCGGTGCGCGCGCACTTCACCGACGACGAGATCGCCGCGCTGATCGCGCTGATCGGCCTGATCAACGCCGCCAACCGGATGAACGTCATCGTCCGGATGCCCGCCGGCTCCTATGAGCCGGGCATGTTCGAGGCCTTCGCCGGCTGATCTCCGGCGTGCGGCGTCGCCGTGGACCCGCGGCGACGCCGGCCTTGACCCTGACGCGACGTCAGGGGCGACGATCACCCCATGACAGAAACCTTCCCTGCCTTCGACATCAGCCCCGTCCCCGCGCCGGGGCCCGACACCGTCGCGCCGGAGCTCTTCCGCGGCATCTACGGCATGCCGATGTTCGTCACCGTGCCGACACCCGACCTCGCCGCCTCACTAGATTTCTGGTCGCGCGGCCTGGGCTTCTTCGATCTGTTCTCGGTCCCCGATCAGGTGACGCACCTGCGCCGCTGGGTATTCCAGGACGTGCTGCTCGTACCGGGAGAACCGCAGGCAGGCAGCGAACTGACGGTCAGCTTCTCCTGTGTGCTCGGCGAGATCGACACCATCGCCACGGCGTGTGAAGCCCTGGTTCCCGGGTGCACGGCGGGCCCGCGATCCATGCTGTGGGGTTCGCTGGAACTCGAGGTCCGGACCCCGGAGAACACGCGGGTGATCATGACCGCGGCCCGTCCCTACGATCCGGCCGGTCCGGCGGCCGCGCACCTGCGGTCGATCGGCATCGACGCGCTGTGACCGGGTCCGGGCACGGCAGACTGGTCGGCGTGCCCGTCTCCGATCACCGCACGGTGGGCGCCGCGGCCGGACTGCTCGGCGTCACCACCCGCACCCTGCACCACTGGGACGCGGTCGGCCTGGTCTGCCCGTCCGACCGCTCCGCCGTCGGCTACCGCCTCTACACCACCGCCGACCTGGCCCGGGCCCAGCGCGTGCTCGTCTACCGCGAACTCGGCGTGCCGCTCGACGAGATCGCCGCGCTGCTCGACGCCACCGCCGACGAGGGACTGGCCGCGCTGCGGGCCCAGCGCGCGCAACTCGGCACCCGCATCGACCGCCTCCAGCGGATGGCCGACGCCGTCGACCGGATGATCGAGGCCAGACAGTCCGGCATCTCGCTCACCGACGAGGAACAGCTCGCCCTGTTCGGCCCGCACTGGCGGCCCACCTGGGTCGACCAGGCTCGCTACCGCTGGGGCGAGACCGAGCAGTGGGCCCAGTACGCCGAACGCGCCGCGGGCCGAACCCACGCCGAGTGGGAACGCCTCACCGCCGACACCGAAACCCTGCACGCCGACCTCGCCACCGCCTGCCGCTCCGGCCTGCGCCCCGGCACCTCCGCGGCGAACGCCCTGGCCGAACGGCACCGCGCCTCCCTCACCCCCTACTTCGACTGCACGCACGCCATGCACGTCTGCCTCGCCCGCAGCTTCCTCACCGACCCCGGCTACACCGAGTTCTACGACTCCCTCGCCTCGGGTCTCACCACCTGGCTGTACGACATCATCGCCGCCAACGCCCAGGTCAACGGCGTGGATCCCGCGACAGCCACCTGGGTATGACACCGAGCGAACAAGGTCGACCGCGAAGGGATGCGGTCGGCCGGACACCAACGCCCGGTGTTCGTTCCCGCCGTCGAGACCGTCCCTGTTCGTGAATGTGGTCACCCGCTCGGGCGTGCCACAGCCGCCATCCCGGCGCTCGGCGACCGGAAATTCCCGCGCTCGCAGGGCTTTCGGGACGTGGCGTGACCGCAGCCGCACGACCGTGCCCCCGACCGGCCGGGGTGGCGGCGCTCACAGGCGCCATCACCTGGTCAAAGTGCCCTCCCGGCGCTGATAAGCTGACGGGCGAGTTAGGCATCCTTTAACGGACCGTCCGGTGAGGCGGGGAAGGAGGTCGGCATGGCTGTGCCCGAACGGGCGGCCAGATCCGGCGCGGGCGAAACATCGCAGCGGCACACCCCCGAGTGGGTGGCAGGCGGCCGCGAACTGCTGTCGCCGTCGGATGTTCATCGCACCATCGCGCGCATCGCGCACCAGATCATCGAGAAGACCGCCCTGGATTCCGGCGACGCCGACGCGCCACGGGTGGTTCTCATGGGAATCCCGACCCGCGGCACCACCCTGGCCAACCGGCTGGCGGACCGGATCGAGGAATTCTCCGGCGTGCGGCCCGCGCTGGGCTCGCTCGACATCACCCTCTACCGCGACGACCTGCGCAGCCGTCCGCACCGCCCGCTCGAGCGCACCTCCGTGCCCGACGGCGGCATCGAGAACGCGCTGGTCGTGCTCGTCGACGACGTGCTGTTCTCCGGCCGCACCGTCCGCTCGGCCCTCGACGGCCTGCGCGACCTCGGCCGCCCCCGCGCCGTGCAGCTGGCCGTGCTCATCGACCGCGGACACCGCGAACTACCGATCCGCGCCGACTACGTGGGCAAGAACGTGCCCACCTCGCGCGCCGAGGACATCTCGGTGCTGCTGAGCGAACACGACGGCCACGACGGTGTGTACCTGCATCAGGAGGCCCAGGCGTGAAGCATCTGTTGACGGTCGCCGATCTCGATCGCGGCGCCGCCACCGAACTCCTCGACGAGGCCGAGCGCTTCGAACAGGCCCTGCTGGGCCGCGAGGTGAAGAAGCTGCCGACTCTGCGCGGCCGCACCGTGATGACCGTGTTCTACGAGAACTCCACCCGCACCCGCGTGTCCTTCGAGGTCGCGGGCAAGTGGATGAGCGCCGACGTGATCAATGTGAGCGCGTCGAGTTCCTCGGTCTCCAAGGGCGAATCGCTGCGCGACACCGCGCTCACCCTGCACGCCGCCGGTGCCGACGCGCTGATCGTGCGCCACCCCGCCTCCGGCGCCGCGCATCAGATCGCGCGCTGGATGGAACAGTGGGCACGCGAGGAGAACCGCGCGGCCCCCTCGATCATCAACGCCGGTGACGGCACCCACCAGCACCCCACCCAGGCGCTGCTCGACGCGTTGACCCTGCGTCAGCGGCTCGGTGACATCGAGGGCAAGCGGATCGTGCTGGTCGGTGACATCCTGCACAGCCGGGTCGCCCGCTCGAATGTGGTGCTGCTCGACACCCTCGGCGCCGAGGTGGTGCTGGTCGCCCCGCGCACCCTGTTGCCGGTGGGCGTGGAGTCCTGGCCGTGCCGGATCGCCACCTCGCTGGACGCGGAGCTGCCCGGCGCCGACGCGGTGATGATGCTGCGCGTGCAGGCCGAGCGGATGAACGGCGGCTTCTTCCCGTCGGCGCGCGAATACTCGATCAACTACGGACTGTCCGAGCGCAGGCTGGCCCTGCTCGGTGACGACGCCGTGGTGCTGCACCCCGGTCCGATGCTGCGCGGGATGGAGATCGCCTCGGCGGTCGCCGATTCGCCGAAGGCGGCGGTGCTGCAGCAGGTCTCGAACGGAGTGCACATGCGGATGGCCGTGTTGTTCCGGCTGCTCGTCGGCCAGGAGGAAACGGTATGAGTGAGCTGCTGATCAAGAACGTCCGCCCCTACGGCGAGGGCGAGCCGGTCGACGTGCTGGTGCGCGACGGCGTGATCGCCGAGATCGGCCCCGGCCTCGACGCCGCGGACGCCGAGGTCGTCGAGGGCGCGGGCCAGATCCTGCTGCCCGGCTTCGTCGACCTGCACACCCACCTGCGCGAGCCCGGCCGCGAAGACACCGAGACCATCGAAACCGGTTCCGCCGCCGCGGCACTGGGCGGCTACACCGCGGTGTTCGCGATGGCCAACACCAGCCCGGTCGCCGACTCGCACGTCATCACCGATCACGTGTGGCGCCGCGGCCAGGAGGTCGGCCTGGTCGACGTGTTCCCGGTCGGCGCGGTCACCGTGGGTCTGAAAGGCAAGCAGCTCGCGGAGATGGGCACCATGGCCGCCGGTGTCGGCCAGGTGCGGATGTTCTCCGACGACGGCCACTGCGTCTACGACCCGCTGATCATGCGTCGCGCCCTCGAATACGCGAACTCCCTGGGCGTGCTCATCGCCCAGCACGCGGAGGAGCCGCGCCTGACCGAGGGCGCCGTGGCGCACGAGGGCCCCAATGCCGCCCGCCTGGGCCTGGCCGGCTGGCCGCGCGCCGCCGAGGAGTCGATCGTGGCACGCGACGCGCTGCTGGCCCGCGACGCCGGTGCCCGCGTGCACATCTGCCACGCCTCCACCGCGGGCACCGTCGAACTGGTGAAATGGGCCAAGTCCCAGGGCATCTCGATCACCGCCGAGGTCACCCCGCACCACCTGCTGCTCGACGACTCGCGCCTGGAGACCTACGACGCGGTCAACAAGGTGAACCCGCCGCTGCGCGAGTCCGCCGACGTGGCCGCGCTGCGGCAGGCGCTGGCCGAGGGCGTCATCGACTGTGTCGCCACCGACCACGCCCCGCACGCCGAGCAGGACAAGTGCTGCGAGTTCGCCGCCGCCCGCCCCGGCATGCTCGGTCTGGAGACCGCGCTGTCGATCATCGTGCAGACGATGGTGACGCCGGGCCTGTTGGACTGGCGCGGGGTCGCCCGGGTGATGAGCGAGCAGCCCGCCGCCATCGTCGGTCTCGACGACCACGGCCGCCCGATCGCCGTCGGCGAACCGGCCAACCTCACGCTGATCGACCCCGACGCCGAGTGGACGGTGCGCGGCGCCGAACTCGCGAGCATCTCGAACAACACCCCGTTCGAGGACATGACGTTCCCGGCCCAGGTGTCAGCCACCGTGCTGCGCGGCCGGGTGACTGCCCGCGAGGGCAAGGCGGTCGGGATCCGAGGAGGCCAGGAACGTGGATAGAACTCTGTGGGTGGTGGGCTGCCTTGCCCTGTTCCTGCTGTGCCTGTGGCTGATGTACCGGGCCTGGAACAAGAAGGCCGCCCGGCAGCGCGACCGCATCGGCGAACTGCCCTCGGTGCCCGCCGAACTGGGTGCGCAGCTGCTCGAGCCGACCACCGGCCTCTACCTGGGCAGCACCATCGCGCCCAGCTGGCAGGACCGGATCGCGGTCGGTGACCTGGGCTTCCGGGCGACCGCCGAACTGACGCGGTTCGAGCGCGGCATCCTGCTCGAGCGCGACGGGGCCACGCCGATCTGGATTCCGCAGGAATCGGTGACGGCCGTGCGCACCGAGCGCGGCCACGCGGGCAAGGTGATGACGAACAACGGTGTGCTGGTGATTCGCTGGACACTGCCGAGCGGAACCGAGATCGATACCGGTTTCCGCGGCGACGACAAGACGGTGTACCCGGCATGGACCGCGGATGCGACCAGGGTGACGACGGGAGACGATGAATGAGCAAGACCAAAGCGGCTCTGGTGCTGGAGGACGGCCGCGTGTTCCGCGGTACCGCCTTCGGCGCCGAGGGGCAGACGCTCGGTGAGGCCGTGTTCTGCACGGCGATGACCGGCTACCAGGAAACCCTGACCGACCCCAGCTACGACCGCCAGATCGTGGTGGCCACGGCCCCGCAGATCGGCAACACGGGCTGGAACGACGAGGACGACGAGTCCGCCAAGATCTGGGTCGCCGGCTACGCCGTGCGCGACCCCTCGCGCGTGTCCTCCAACTGGCGTGCCAACGGCACCCTGCAGGACGAGCTCGACCGCCAGAACGTGGTCGGTATCGCAGGCATCGACACCCGCGCGGTGGTGCGCCATCTGCGCACCCGCGGTTCGATGAAGGCGGGCATCTTCTCCGGTGCCGCCCTGGCCGGTGACGAGGAGCTGCTGGCCCGGGTCAACGGCCAGGCCTCGATGCTCGGCGCCGACCTGGCCGAAGAGGTCAGCACCGACGGCATGTACACGATCGAACCGGTGGGCGAGCACCGCTTCACCGTCGTCGCGGTCGACCTGGGCATCAAGACCAACACCCCGCGCATGTTCGCCGAGCGTGGCGTGCGCACCCACGTGGTGCCGTCGAACACCTCCCTCGACGACATCCTCGCGCTGAACCCCAACGGCGTGTTCCTGTCCAACGGCCCCGGTGACCCGGCCACCCAGACCGGCGCCGTCGCGCTGACCCAGGGTGTCCTGGAACGCGGCATCCCGCTGTTCGGCATCTGCTTCGGCAACCAGATCCTGGGTCGCGCGCTGGGCCGTAATACCTACAAGATGAAGTTCGGCCACCGCGGCATCAACATCCCGGTCGTCGAAGAGGGCACCGGCCGCATCTCCATCACCGCCCAGAACCACGGCTTCGCCCTCGAGGGCGAGAAGGGCGAGGTGTTCGACACCCCCTTCGGCAAGGCCGAGGTCTCCCACATCTGCGCCAACGACGGCACCGTCGAGGGTGTGCGACTGATCGACGGTCGCGCCTTCTCGGTGCAGTACCACCCCGAGGCCGCCGCAGGCCCGCACGACGCCGCATACCTGTTCGACCGTTTCGCCGGTCTCATGGAAGGAGCCTGATGCCTCGCCGCGAGGATCTGAAGCACATCCTGGTGATCGGCTCTGGCCCGATCGTCATCGGCCAGGCGTGCGAATTCGACTACTCCGGCACCCAGGCGTGCCGGGTGCTGCGGTCCGAGGGACTGCGCGTATCGCTGGTGAACTCCAACCCGGCGACCATCATGACCGACCCCGAGTTCGCCGACTCCACCTACGTCGAGCCGATCACCCCGGAGTTCGTCGAGAAGGTCATCGACAAGGAGCGTCCCGACGCCATCCTGGCCACCCTCGGCGGGCAGACCGCGCTCAACACCGCGGTCGCGCTGCACGAGCGCGGGGTGCTGGAGAAGTACAACGTCGAGCTGATCGGCGCCGACTTCGACGCCATCCAGCGCGGTGAGGACCGCCAGAAGTTCAAGGACATCGTCGCCAAGGTCGGCGGCGAGTCCGCGCGCTCCAAGGTCTGTTACACCATGGCCGAGGTCCGCGAGACCGTCGCCGAGCTCGGTTTCCCCGTGGTCGTGCGCCCGTCGTTCACCATGGGTGGCCTCGGCTCCGGCATGGCCTACAACGACGAGGACCTCGACCGCATCGCCGGTGGCGGCCTGGCCGCCTCGCCGACCGCGAACGTCCTGATCGAGGAGTCCATCCTCGGCTGGAAGGAATACGAGCTCGAGCTCATGCGCGACGGCCGCGACAACGTGGTCATCGTCTGCTCCATCGAGAACGTCGACCCGATGGGCGTGCACACCGGCGACTCGATGACCGTGGCCCCGGCCATGACCCTCACCGACCGCGAATACCAGAAGATGCGCGATCTGGGCATCGCCATCCTGCGCGAGGTCGGCGTCGACACCGGCGGCTGCAACATCCAGTTCGCGGTGGACCCCGCCGACGGTCGCCTGATCGTCATCGAGATGAACCCCCGCGTCTCGCGTTCCTCGGCGCTGGCGTCCAAGGCCACCGGCTTCCCGATCGCCAAGATCGCCGCCAAGCTGGCCATCGGCTACACCCTCGACGAGATCGTCAACGACATCACCGGCGAGACCCCGGCCTGCTTCGAGCCGACCCTGGACTACGTCGTGGTCAAGGCCCCGCGCTTCGCCTTCGAGAAGTTCCCCGGCGCCGACGACACCCTCACCACCACCATGAAGTCGGTGGGCGAGGCCATGTCGATGGGCCGCAACTTCACCGAGGCCCTGGGCAAGGTGCTGCGCTCGCTCGAGACCAAGGCCACCAGCTTCTGGACCCTCGACGACGGGCAGTGGTCGCCGAAGGATCCCAGCGACCCGGCGTCGGTGCGCGCGGCCATCGAGGCCATCCTCGCCGACCTGCGCGTGCCCACCGAAGGCCGCATCTACCAGGTCGAGCGCGCGCTGCGCTATGGCGCGAGCATCGAGGAGACCGCGTTGGCCTCCGGCGTCGACCCGTGGTTCGTCGCCGAGGTCGCCGGGCTGGTCGAGCTGCGCCAGGAGATCCTGGACGCCCCGGTCCTCGACGAGGAACTGCTGCGCCGCGCCAAGCACTACGGCCTGTCCGACCGTCAGCTCGCCGCCCTGCGGCCCGAGCTGGCCGGTGAGTCCGGCGTGCGTGCCCTGCGGCACCGGCTCGGGGTGCGCCCGGTCTACAAGACCGTCGACACCTGCGCCGCCGAGTTCGAGGCCAAGACGCCGTACCACTACAGCGCCTACGAGCTCGATCCCGGCGCCGAGTCCGAGGTCGCGCCGCAGCGTGAGCGCGACAAGGTGATCATCCTGGGCTCGGGTCCCAACCGCATCGGCCAGGGCATCGAGTTCGACTACTCGTGTGTGCACGCCGCGCAGACGCTGTCGGCCGCGGGCTACGAGACCGTCATGGTCAACTGCAACCCCGAGACCGTCTCCACCGACTACGACACCGCCGATCGCCTCTACTTCGAGCCGCTCACCTTCGAGGACGTGCTCGAGGTGTACCACGCCGAAGCCGAGTCGGGCACCGTCGCCGGTGTCATCGTGCAGCTCGGCGGCCAGACCCCGCTGAGCCTGGCGCAGCGGCTCACCGACGCGGGCGTGCCCGTGGTCGGCACCTCCGCGGCCGCCATCGACCTGGCCGAGGACCGCGGCGAATTCGGTGACGTGCTCGTCGCGGCCGGACTGCCCGCGCCCAAGTACGGCACCGCCACCACGGTCGAGCAGGCCAAGAAGATCGCCGCCGAGATCGGCTACCCGGTGCTGGTGCGCCCGTCCTACGTGCTGGGCGGTCGCGGCATGGAGATCGTCTACGACGAGAAGTCCCTCGAGGGCTACATCTCCCGCGCCACCGAACTCAACCCCGAGCACCCGGTGCTGGTCGACCGCTTCCTGGAAGACGCCATCGAGATCGACGTCGACGCCCTGTGCGACGGCGAGGAGGTCTACCTCGGCGGCGTGATGGAGCACATCGAGGAAGCCGGCATCCACTCCGGTGACTCCGCCTGCGCGCTGCCCCCGATCACCCTGGGCCGCAGCGATATCGAGGCCGTGCGCCGCTCCACCATCGCGCTGGCCAAGGGCATCGGCGTCAAGGGCCTGCTCAACGTGCAGTACGCCCTCAAGGACGACGTGCTCTACGTGCTCGAGGCCAATCCCCGGGCGAGCCGGACGGTTCCGTTCGTCTCCAAGGCCACCGCGGTGCCGCTGGCCAAGGCCTGCGCGCGTGTCATGCTCGGCGCCACCATCGCCGACCTGCGCAAGGAAGGCATGCTGCCGCCCGAGGGCGACGGCGGCCACGTGCCGCTCGACGCGCCGGTCGCGGTGAAGGAAGCCGTGCTGCCCTTCCACCGGTTCCGTCGCGCCGACGGCTCCGGCGTGGACTCGCTGCTGTCGCCGGAGATGAAGTCCACCGGCGAGGTCATGGGCATCGACGCCGACTTCGGCACCGCCTTCGCCAAGAGCCAGGCCGCTGCCTACGGCTCGCTGCCCACCGAGGGCACGGTGTTCGTCTCGATCGCCAACCGCGACAAGCGTGCCATGGTGTTCCCGATCAAGCGCCTGCACGACCTGGGCTTCCGCATCCTCGCCACCGAGGGCACCGCGGAAACCCTGCGCCGCAACGGCATTCCGTGCGAGCAGGTGCGCAAGCACTCCGACCCGGACACCGTCGACCCCGAGACCGGCACCCCGCTGGCCTCGATCGTCGAGCAGATCCGCGACGGCGAGATCGACATCGTGTTCAACACCCCCTACGGCAACTCGGGCCCCCGCGTGGACGGCTACGAGATCCGCACCGCCGCGGTGGGCGCGAACATCCCGTGCATCACCACCGTGCAGGGCGCGGCCGCGGCCGTGCAGGGCATCGAGGCGAGCATCAACGGCGGTATCGGCGTGCGCTCGCTGCAGGAACTGCACTCGGTGCTGCGTGGCTGATCGGCACGAAGACGAAGGAGCGGGATCGATGAAGACATTCGGCAGCCGGTTGCAGCACGCCATGCGGCAGTTCGGTCCGGTCTGTGTCGGCATCGATCCGCATCCGGGTCTGCTGCGCGCCTGGGGCCTGTCCGAGGATGTCGACGGGCTCGAGGCGTTCGCCGAGATCTGCGTCGAGGCCTTCGATGGCCGCGTCGCCCTGGTCAAGCCGCAGGTCGCGTTCTTCGAGCCCTACGGTTCCGGCGGCATCGCGGTCCTGGAACGCGCCATCTCGGTGCTGCGCGCCTCGGGCACCCTGGTGCTGGCCGACGCCAAGCGCGGCGACATCGGCTCCACCATGGACGCCTACGCCCAGGCCTGGCTCGGTGACGGGCCGTTGGGTTCGGACGCGGTGACGGTCTCGCCCTACCTCGGTTTCGGTTCCCTCGACCCGGCCCTGAGCCTGGCCCAGGCCAACCACCGCGGCGTGTTCGTCCTCTCGGCGACCTCGAATCCCGAAGGGGCGCAACTGCAACGGATCACCGCGCCGGACGGCCGCACCATCGCGCAGACGATGGTCGACGAGGCCGCGGCCCGCAATGCCGGGCCCGGCTTCGGTTCGGTCGGCGTGGTCGTCGGCGCCACCCTCACCGAGGCACCGGACCTGTCGGCGCTCAACGGCCCCATCCTGATGCCGGGTGTCGGCGCGCAGGGTGGGGGAGCGGACTCGATCCGCGCCCTGGTCTCCGAGGCCAACTACGCGGCCGCCATTCCCGCGGTGTCGCGCGAGCTCCTCGGCGTCGGCCCGTCGGTGACGGCGCTGTGCGACAAGATGGCTCAGCTGCAGGAGGAATTCGCCTTCCTGCAGAACTGACACCGAGACGAGGCCGGGGGAGCGAGACGCTTCCCCGGCCTCGTTGTCTGTCGCGCCGGTGCTCGGCGGGCCTGGGCTGTCGGCACCTTTCAGGCGAGACAAAAGGTCGCGGTCGCTGTGGCGAACAGGGTGAGTGCATCCGACGAGGCTGCCGAGCCGACGACCATGGTCAGCGCACGACCGTCGGTGGACCGGAACGCGGAGGTCACGTAGCCGAGCAGCTCACCGCCGTGCCCCCACAGTTCGGCGCCGCACGGCGGGTCGAAGCGTTGCAGGCCGAGGCCGTAGTGGAAGCCCATTCCCATCGGCACCGTTTGCTGCATCTGTGCGAGGGACGATGGGCTGGTCAGCCGCCCACCCAGGAGCGCGGCGAAGAAGGCGTCGAGATCGGTGATCGTGGAGATCATCTCGCCCGCCGCCCAGTCCAGCGAGGGATTCATCTCGGTCACCTCCACCCGGCCCACGCCGTCGATGTCGCGGTGCGCGGTGAGTGCGGGCGTCGGGACGCGCGGATCGTCGCCGGGAACCGACGTCGCGGTCAGCCGGAGTGGGGTGAGGATTCTCTCGCGGATCTCGTCGCTGTATCGCTGCCCCGTCACGTGCTCGATCAGCAGGCCGAGCACGATGTAGTTGGTGTTCGAGTAGCGGAAGCGCTCGCCCGGTGCGAAGTACGGCGCGTGACTCACCGCGGCGGCGAGCAGATCGCGGGGCTCGTGGTGGGCGAATCGGTCGGCGCCGCGCCACCGGTTCGTCGACAGGCCGGGCTCCTTCATGTAGTCGTAGAGCCCGCTGGTGTGATTCATCAGCTGTCGCACCGTCATTCGATCACCGCCGGGGATCGCGTCGGGCAACTGCGCCGCGATGGGGGCGTCGAGGGTGATCCTGCCCTCGTCCACCAACTGCAGCACCACCGTGGCGACGAAGGTCTTGGTGACACTGCCGATCCGGAACCGGCTCAGCGGGCCCGGCGCGGACGCCTGCTCGGCCGCGCCCGCGCCGTGGTACCAGTCGCGGTGCCGCTCCCCGTCGGAGACCCGCAGCACGACGTCGGCGTCCGCCCATCGCGCGGACGCCTCGACCACACCGCCCACCACCTGCCATCGTGCCGTCACGAGGACGGTGGCGGCCACCAGGACGGCAACCAGCACGGTCCCTGTGACCACCACGGTGAACCGAAACATCTTCTGTCGCATGCATTTCGACGCTAGGCGCCCCTCCCGCTGCCCACGGGGATGCACGCCCCGCGACCGGGGTGCGGAAAACCCCACCCCGACACTGCGGTGACCCGGCACCGCCCGGGTGGCTGACGCTACCGATCCTCGGCGCCCGGATTCCTAGCGTCGAAACCATGGATACGACAGCGAATTCGACCGAACTCACCGGCATCGCGGGCTGGGCGGTCGAGCTGATGGAACGACTCGGCGGCCTCGGCGCGGGCATCGCCATCGCACTGGAGAACCTCTTTCCACCACTGCCCAGCGAGGTGATCCTGCCGCTGGCTGGATTCACCGCCAGCCGCGGCCGGTTCAGCCTGGCCGAGGTCCTGCTGTGGACCACCCTGGGCTCGGTCGTCGGCGCGCTGGCGCTCTACGGCTTCGGCGTCGCGCTCGGCCGGGACCGACTGCGCCGCATCGTCGACCGGCTGCCGCTGGTGCGCCTGTCCGACCTGGACCGCACCGAGGCTTGGTTCGCCCGCCACGGCGACAAGGCGGTCTTCTTCGGCCGGATGATCCCGATCTTCCGCAGCCTCATCTCCATTCCGGCCGGTGTCGAACGCATGCCACTGGGCCGATTCACCCTGCTCACCACCGCGGGCAGTCTGCTCTGGAACACAGTGTTCGTGCTCGCCGGCTACTTCCTCGGCGAGAACTGGCACCGCGTCGAGGACTACGCGGGTGTACTGCAAAAACTCGTGATCGTCGGCGTACTGGCCGGCGTCACGGTGTGGCTCGTGCTGCGGCTGCGTCAGCTGCGCGGTGAGCGACGAGCGAGAATCGGATGATGAGCCCCGGACCGTCGCCGCGCCGAACCGCACCGCGGGCCGTCGTCGGCTACCTGCTCGGTGTGGTCACCGTGCCGCTGGACTTGCTCGGTGTCCTGCTCGCCCCGTTCGCGATCGGACCGACCGACCGGATCGCCGATCTCGAACGGCGGCGGCTCACCGGGCTGCTCGGCGTGCGCGACACCGGCGCGCCGCACGGTCCGCGCGCGGCGGGCTATCTGGCGGCCCGCGCGCTCGTCGGGGTGCTCGCGGCGCTGGTCCTGGCCTTGTCCGGGCTCGGTGTCGTGGTGGCGGTGGCCCTGGTCTACGGCGCGACGACCGGCGCGGCGGTGCCGATCGTCGACGCGACCGAACCGGGGCAGGTCAGCTGGGGGACCGTCGTGGCCCTGGCGCTGCCGGGCGCGGTGCTGTGCTTCCTGGCCGTCCACGGCTTGCTCGGGGTGGTGCGCGCCGACGCCTGGTGCCTCCGGCGGAGCACGCGACCGGGACCGGAGGAACTGGCGCAGCGGGTCGCCCAGCTCACCACCACGCGCGCGGAGGTGGTCGAGGTGATCGACGACGAACGCCGCCGCATCGAACGCGACCTGCACGACGGTGTTCAGCAGCGGGTGGTCGCCCTGTCGATTCTGCTCGGCCGGGTCGAGCGCGAAGCCGACCCGGACCGCCGCGCCGACCTGCATCGCCGCGCGATCACCGAGACCGGGCACATCCTCGACGAACTGCGCGAGGTGTCCTGGCGCATCTATCCGGCCATGCTCGCCCGCGACGGCCTGCTCGCAGCGCTAGAAGCACTCGCCGACCGGACCCCGGTGTCCACCCGTCTCGACTACGCCCTCGACGACCGCGCACCCCGTCCGGTCGAATCGACCTGCTACTTCACCGCCAGCGAGGCGATCACCAACGCCATCAAGCACTCCGGCGCCACCGCGATCGCGGTCGAGGTCGCTCGTGATGGACCACTGGTGCGGCTGCGCGTCACCGACGACGGCCGTGGCGGCGCCGACCCGGCCGGACACGGGCTCACCGGCATCGCCACCCGCGTCACCGCGCTGGACGGCACGATGGCGGTGGACAGCCCGCCGGGCGGTCCGACGATCATCACCGTGGAGGTTCCGTGCGGATAACCCTGGCCGAGGACTCGGCGCTGCTGCGCGAGAGCCTGGCCCAGCTGCTCACCGCCGAGGGGCACGAGATCGTCGACTCCGTCGGCACCGCCGTCGAACTGCTCGCCGCGGTCCGGGTGCGGCCGCCCGACCTCGTCATCGCCGATGTCCGGATGCCGCCCGACCATGTCGACGAGGGGATCAGGGCCGCGCTCGAGATCCGCCGCGAACAGCCCGGCATCGCCGTGCTGGTGCTGTCGCAGTACGTCGAGCGCAGGCACGCTGCGGAATTCCTGACCGGCACCGGCGGGATCGGCTACCTGCTCAAGGACCGCGTCGCCGCGATCGGTGCCTTTCTCGACGCGGTCGAGCGCGTCGGCACCGGCGGCACCGCCTTCGACCCGGAGGTGGTGCGCCAGCTCCTGCTGCGCAATCGCGCCGATTCTCCACTGCACCGGCTGACCGAGCGCGAACGTCAAGTGCTCGAACTCATGGCGCAGGGACTGAGCAACGCCGCCATCTGCGCCCAGCTGTTCGTCACCCGCAGTGCCGTCGAGAAGTACATCAACGCCATCTTCACCAAGCTGGACCTGCCGGTCGGCGAGGCGCACAACCGCCGTGTGCTCGCGATCCTGCAGCACCTGCGGGCGGGTGTGTGAGGTCGCTCAGGCCGCCGTCGCCTGCCGATTCCGCGCTCGCCACCAACCGAGCGCGCCGAAGCCGAGCGGAACCAGCAGCGTGACGAAACCGGACACCGGTTCGAAGACGAGACCGAAGACGACGGTCACGGCGAGCACGACCAGGACCGGCCCCGGCACGAACCCGCGGGCGCGTTCCAGTTCGATCATCGCCAGCCCCAGACCGATCCCGACCACTCCGAACGCGGTGAACCAGAACGACAGCTCGGTGTCCTGATCACTCGCCGCGAGCAGGACCACGCCCATGATCGTGTGCACGGTGGCGATGAACACCATAAACCCTGCCACTACGTTTCCACGAGGGCTTCGTCACCGCGCTCACCGGGCCCGCGCCGCTGCTCGCCGCCGCGGTGTTCCTGCCGCGCTACTGCCGCGAGCATCCGACCGAGGCCAGGGCGATGAAGATGTTCCATCACGACGAACTGCTCGAGGTCGGTCCCGACGAGCTGCGCGCCGCGATCGCGACGGTGAACGACGGCATGCAGGCCGCCCTGTTCACCGCGGTAGGCGTCGAATTCGGGACCGCCGACGCGCGGTCGATCGCCGTGGCCGAGGCCGCGGTGAAGGCGATTCCGTACGGCCTGGTGCGCGACTACATCGCCAGGGCCGCCCCGATTCCGGCCTGGATCGACGAGGTCACCGTCACCGCCTCGGGCGCGGTTCTGGACCGCTTTCGTTCCCGATCGTGACGACACGCGGTACGAAATCGCGCGACACGCGGGGATTTTCGGGAAACCCCCTGGTCGCGCGGTGCCGAGTTTGCCGGGGGGCCGACACCCTGGGTCGCTATCCAGTGGCTAACATCGCCCAATTCGGTATCACCGCAGGTAGATGCCTGTTTTGCCGATCGGTCGGTAGGATCGGGGCAGTGGAATCCGGTGTCACCGCATCTGGTCCGCGCGTCCCATACGGCATCCGTATTCCTGCCCTGACCTGGGGGTCGGGTTCGCAATCGGCGCGCACCGTGGGTACGGTCGCACAGACCGTTCGGGTAACCGGCGGTAGATCTAGCAATGAACGATGAGACGGAGGAACCCGTGGCCCTTCCCCAGCTGACTGACGAGCAGCGCGCCGCTGCTCTGGAGAAGGCGGCTGCCGCTCGCCGCGCTCGGGCAGAGCTCAAGGAGCGCCTGAAGCGTGGTGGCACCAACCTGAAGCAGGTCCTCACCGATGCCGAGTCCGATGAGATTCTCGGCAAGATGAAGGTGTCGGCGCTGCTCGAGGCTCTGCCGAAGGTGGGCAAGGTCAAGGCTGCCGAGATCATGACCGAGCTGGAGATCGCCCCCACCCGGCGTCTCCGTGGCCTGGGCGACCGTCAGCGCAAGGCGCTGCTGGCTCGCTTCGACTTCGACTCCTGATCCAGGTGGTCGAACACACGCGGAAGGGTCGACTGGTCGTACTGGTCGGCCCCTCGGCCGTGGGTAAGTCCACGGTCGTGCGGTGCGTGCGGGAACGCCTGCCCGAACTGGTCTTCAGTGTGTCGGCGACGACCCGGGCCCCCCGGCCCGGGGAAGTCGACGGCCGCGACTACCGCTTCGTGTCCCGAGCCGAGTTCGACGCCATGATCGAGGCGGACGAACTGCTCGAATGGGCAGACATCCACGGGGGGTTGCAGCGTTCGGGCACCCCCGCGGCCCCGGTGCGGGAAGCACTGGCGGCCGGACATCACGTCCTGCTCGAAGTCGATCTGGAGGGCGCCCGGTCGGTGCGTCGGGCGATGCCCGAGGCCCTGCTGGTGTTCCTCGCCCCGCCGAGCTGGGACGAACTGGTCGCGCGGCTGCGCTCGCGCGGCACCGAGACCCCCGAGGTGATCGAGCGCAGGCTCGAGACCGCCCGGGTCGAATTGGCGGCCTGTGACGAGTTCGACACGGTGATCGTGAACGCCGAGGTGACGACGGCCTGCGAGCAGTTGGTATCGTTATTCGTTAGCACAAATTCGAGTTCTTGACCCACTAACCACCCAGGAGCCTCCCCTAGTGAGCACGGACATCACCGCAGCGCCCGCGTACGACACCCCGATCGGCCTCACCAACCCGCCGATCGACGAACTGCTCGAGCGCACCTCGTCCAAGTACGCCCTGGTGATCTACGCGGCCAAGCGCGCGCGTCAGATCAACGACTACTACAACCAGCTCGGCGACGGCATCCTCGAGTACGTCGGCCCGCTGGTCGAGCCCGGCCTGCAGGAGAAGCCGCTGTCGGTCGCCATGCGCGAAATCCACTCCGACCTGCTCGAGCACACCGAGGGCGAGTGACAATCTCTTTTCCGGAGGCGTAGAGACCATGCGGATCGTCGTCGGGGTCGGCGGGGGCATCGCCGCGTACAAGGCGTGTGCCCTCGTTCGCCGGTTCACCGAGACCGGCCACCAGGTGCGGGTCATCCCCACCGAGTCGGCCCTGCAGTTCGTCGGTAAGGCGACCTTCGAGGCACTGTCCGGTCAGCCGGTGCACACCGGCGTGTTCGCCGACGTGCCCGAGGTGCCGCATGTCCGCATCGGCCAGGAGGCCGACCTCGTCGTCATCGCTCCCGCCACCGCGGATCTGATGGCCCGCGCGGCCCAGGGCCGCGCCGACGACCTACTCACCGCCACGTTGCTGACGGCCCGATGTCCGGTGTTGTTCGCGCCCGCGATGCACACCGAGATGTGGGAGCATCCGGCGACGGTGGCCAATGTCGCGACCCTGCGCGCGCACGGCGCCAATGTCATGGAACCCGCGTCGGGCCGGCTCACCGGCACCGATACGGGTCCGGGACGGCTGCCGGAGCCCGAGGAGATCTTCGGCCTCGCCTCGCTGCTGCTCGAACGCGCCGACGCGCTGCCCCGCGACCTGACCGGCCGCCGGGTGGTGATCACCGCCGGAGGGACGAGAGAACCCCTCGACCCGGTGCGCTTCCTCGGCAACCGCAGCTCCGGTAAGCAGGGCTACGCCCTGGCCAGGGTGGCCGCCCAGCGTGGCGCCCAGGTGACGCTGATCGCGGGCAACACCATCGAGCTCGCGCCGCCCGCCGCGGTCGATCTGGTCCACATCACCACCGCCGACCAGCTGAAGATCGCGGTCGACAAGCACGCGCTCGGCGCCGACGCGGTCATCATGGCCGCCGCCGTCGCCGATTTCCGGCCCACCCACGTCGCCGCCGCCAAGATCAAGAAGGGCGCCGACGAACCCGACGTGATCCCGCTGACCAAGAACGAGGACATCCTCGCCGGACTGGTCGACGCGCGCACCGAGGGCAAGCTGGCCGGGACCGCGATCGTCGGTTTCGCCGCCGAGACCGGCGACGACAACGGTGACGTGCTCACCCACGCGCGCGCCAAGCTGGCCCGCAAGGGCTGCGATCTGCTCGTGGTCAACGCGGTCGGTGAGGGCAAGGCGTTCGAGGTCGACACCAACGACGGCTGGCTGCTCGGCGCCGACGGCACCGAACAGGCCCTCGATCACGGATCGAAGGCGCTGCTGGCCAGCCGGGTGCTCGACGCGCTCGTCCCGCTGCTGCGCTGACCGGGCGTATCCATCGATTTCACACGAAAACCGTTGCGCGCCAACGAAGGTCGCGCAGTGTACCGCCGGGACAGGTGATCGCGGCGTGGCTTGGTATGAACTGGCCACCGCGTCGGCGGTTTGGAATAGTCTTGAAGAGAACGAAGTAACCCGTTGAGGGAGAGGGAATAACTGTGCGTACGACAGGTAGTCGGCTATTCACCAGTGAGTCCGTGACCGAGGGGCATCCGGACAAGATCTGTGACGCGATCAGCGATTCCATCCTCGATGCGTTGCTCACCGAGGATCCGGGCAGCCGTGTGGCGGTGGAAACCCTGGTCACGACCGGTCAGGTCCATGTCGCGGGCGAGGTCACCACCTCCGCCTACGCCGACATCCCGCGGATCGTGCGCGAGAAGGTCCTCGAGATCGGATACGACTCCTCCGCAAAGGGTTTCGACGGCAACTCCTGCGGTGTCAACATCGCGATCGGTGCCCAGTCGCCCGATATCGCGCAGGGCGTCGACACCTCGCACGAGGCGCGCGTCGGCGGTTCCGACGACGCCATCGAGCGTCAGGGTGCCGGTGACCAGGGCCTGATGTTCGGCTACGCCACCACCGACACTCCCGAGCTGATGCCGCTGCCGATCGCGCTGGCGCACCGGCTCTCGCGCAAGCTCACCGAGGTCCGCAAGTCCGGCGTGCTGCCCTACCTGCGGCCCGACGGCAAGACCCAGGTCACCATCGAATACGACGGTGACCGCCCGGTCCGCCTCGACACGGTCGTCATCTCCACCCAGCACGCGGCCGATATCGACCTGGACAACCTGCTGGCCCCCGACATCCGTGAGAAGGTCGTCGACGCCGTCATCGGCGATCTGGACCTGCCCACCCTGGACACCTCCGACATCCGCCTGCTGGTGAACCCCACCGGCAAGTTCGTCCTCGGTGGCCCGATGGGTGACGCGGGCCTGACCGGCCGCAAGATCATCGTCGACACCTACGGCGGCATGGCCCGCCACGGTGGCGGCGCGTTCTCCGGCAAGGACCCGTCGAAGGTGGACCGCTCGGCCGCCTACGCCATGCGCTGGGTCGCCAAGAACGTCGTGGCCGCCGGGCTGGCGGAGCGCGTCGAGGTGCAGGTCGCCTACGCCATCGGCAAGGCGGCCCCGGTCGGCCTGTTCGTGGAGACCTTCGGCACCGAGAAGATCGACCCGAGCCGCATCTCCACCGCGATCTCGGAGGTCTTCGACCTGCGTCCGGGCGCGATCATCCGCGACCTGGACCTGCTGCGCCCGATCTACGCGCCGACCGCCGCCTACGGTCACTTCGGCCGCACCGATGTCGACCTGCCCTGGGAGCACACGGACCGCGCCGACAAGCTGCGCGCGGCCGTCGGCCTGTAGTACCCACCGCCCGCGTGGCAGCGGACGATCCATCGACAGCAGCGGGACACCCGATCGCTCGGGTGCTCCCGCTGCTGTCGCCTGCGCACCTGGATCGCGATTTCGACTACCTGGTGCCGTCGGAACTCGACGAGATCGCCCAGCCCGGCGTCCGGGTGCGCGTGCGTTTCGCGGGCCGCCTCGTCGACGGCTACCTCCTGGCCCGCCTCCCGCGCACCGACCACACCGGCAAGATGATGCCCCTCGAACGCGTCGTCTCCGCCGAACGCGTCCTCACCCCGGAAATCCTCCGCCTGGCCACCACGGTCGCCGCCCGCTACGCGGGCACCCGCGCCGATGTCCTGCGCCTGGCGATCCCACCCCGGCACGCGAGTACCGAAAACGGTGGTGCGAAGAAGAAGTCGCCCGCGAAGAAGTCCGCCGAACATCACGTGACACCACCGCCGGGTACCGAATCCCTCACCGCCTCCCGACCCGACGCCGATCCCGCCGCGTCACCGGAACCCACGCAGCGTGCTTCCTCTCCGTCGGCCGACGTGGATTCCCCTGTGTCCGGGCCTGTTTCGGGCTCCGGCACGGTTCCGGGCAGCGACGAGCAGTCGACGGTCGACGCCACCGCCTGGGGGCGGTATCTGCATGGTGGGGCTTTCGTCGCGGCGCTGGCCGAGGGGCGCGGACCGCGCGCGGCGTGGCAGGCGCTGCCGGGGGAGGACTGGGCGGCGCGGCTGGCCGAGCTCGCGGCGACCGTGGTGGCGGGTGGGCGCAGTGCGGTGCTGATGGTGCCGGATCAGCGGGATCTGGATCGGCTGCTGGCGGAATGTGTTCGGCTGGTGGGGGATTCGGCGGTCGGCTTGTCGGCGGGGCTGGGTCCGGCGGCCCGGTACCGGCGGTGGCTGGCGGTGCTGCGCGGGCAGGCGCGGATCGTGGTCGGGACGCGGGCGGCGGTGTTCGCCCCGGCGCACGACCTCGGTCTGATCGCGCTGTGGGACGACGGCGACGACACCTACGCCGAACCGCGCTCGCCGTATCCGCACGCGCGCGAAGTCGCCATGCTGCGCGCCCACGAGACCGGCGCCGCCTTCGTCGCGGCCGGATTCGCCCGCACGGCCGAGATCCAGGCCGTGGTCGAATCCGGATGGGCCCACGATCTGCTCGCGGAACGACAGGTCCTGCGGGACGTGATGCCCCGGATCAGCGCCCCGGGGGACACCGACTTCGCGCTGGAACGCGACGCGCTGGCCCGCGCGGTGCGCATGCCCGGCGTGGCCTTCGCGGCTGCCCGCTCCGCGCTCAAGGAGAACGCCGCGGTGCTGGTCCAGGTCCCGCGACGCGGCTATGTCCCGTCGCTGGCCTGCGCCAAGTGCCGTACCCCGGCCCGCTGCAGGCACTGCAACGGGCCGCTGGCGCTGCCGCAGTCGGGTAACGGCGAGGCGGCCAGCCCGCAGTGCCGATGGTGCGGCATCACCGAGGCCGCCTACCGCTGCCAGGCGTGCGGGGCCAGGGCGCTGCGGGCGATGGTCATCGGAGCGGCCCGCACCGCCGAGGAACTCGGTCGCGCCTTCCCCGGCGTCCCGATCCGCGGTTCCGGCGGTGGGGAAGTGCTCGACACCGTCGAACCGGGGGCCCAGGTGGTCGTCGCCACGGTGGGCGCCGAACCGCTGGTGCCGGGCGGCTACGGTGTGGCGCTGTTGCTCGATGGCTGGGCCCTGCTCGGGCGCGCCGACCTGCGCGCCACCGAGGACACCCTGCGCCGCTGGATGGGCGCCGCCGCCCTGGTCCGTCCGCGCGGCCAGGTCATCGTGATGGCCGACCCCGGCCTGCCCACGGTGCAGGCCCTGGTCCGCTGGGACCCGGTCAACCACGCCGCCGCCGAACTCGAGGCCCGCGCCGAAGTCGGCTTCCCGCCCGCCGTCCGGCTGGCCGCCGTCGACGGCACCACCGCCTCGATCGCCGAATTGCTCGACGCCGCAGAACTTCCCGACGGGACCGAAGTCCTCGGCCCGGTGCCGCTCCCTCCGACGGCACGCAAGCCGTTCTCCAGCGGCGACAGCCCCGCCGAGGTCGAACGCATGCTGCTGCGTGTCAGCCGCACCGCGGGCGCGCCCCTGGCTCGCGCCCTGACCGCAGCCCAGGCGGTGCGCAGCTCCCACCGCTCCGACGCACCGCTGCGCGTACAGATCGACCCGGTCGACATCGGCTGAGCGCCAGCCCACCACGTCGTTACGGCCGAGCAGCGTCCACCGGTCCCGTCGAGGTCCCGCGCCCTGTCGTTCCGACGCGGTCGGCCCGGGCGGCGGTGCCCACCGATGAATCGGGCCGTTCTGCGCCGTCACCAGTACAGGCAGGGCCTGTCCGGCGTGCCCTGGAACCCCTCGGAGGCCCCATGACGAACACCCGCGCCGAGCTCTGGGCACTGGCCCACACCGAGCGGGCGACCCTGGCCGCGGATCTCGCCGGCCTCGACGACGAGCAGTGGGCCCGGCCCTCCCTGTGCGGTGACTGGACCGTCGAGGAGGTCGTCGCCCATCTCACCGCGGCGGCGAGCCTGGGCCGCATGCGCTGGTTGCGCAGCGTCCTCGGTGCACGCTTCGACTTCGACCTGCACAATGCCCGCCGCCTGGCCGAACACCTCGGCACGGCGCCCGCCGAGACCCTCACCCGATTCCGCGCCGTCGTGACCAGCACGATCGGCGCCTCCGGCCACACCGCCGCCTGGCTCGGCGAAGTCGTCGTCCACGGGCAGGACATCCGCCGCCCCCTCGGCCTGGCCACTGTGCCGTCGATCGAGGCGGCCACCGCCGTCGCGGGCTTCTACGCGAGCCGTGATTTCGCCGTACCGAGCAAGACCCACGTCGACGGCCTGCGCCTGGAGGCCACCGACGGACCCTTCACCACCGGAAACGGGCCCCTCGTCAGCGGGACGACACTCGCCCTGACCATGGCCATGGCGGGCAGGCCCGCCTATCTCGCCGACCTCACCGGCCCCGGCGTGGCCGTCCTCCGGGACCGGCTGACTCCCGCGCGCTGAACCCGGGCGCCCGCCGTCCCGGCAGGTGCCCGAAGCGGGTCAGCGCGCTTATAGTCAGTTGCATGACTAACTCGAAATCGCTGGTCGGGGCCAAGACCGGCAAGCGAGAACGCCTGATCGACGCGGCGATGCGGGTGTTCTACGAACAGGGCATCGAGAAGACCACCATCGCCGATATCGCGGCGGCGGCCGACGTACCGGTCGGCAACGTCTACTACTACTTCAAGACCAAGGACCAGTTCATCGAGGCGGTCGTCGCCGGACACGCCGAGGTCCTGGCCCGGACCGTCGCGGAGCTGGAGCCGCTGCCCGGCCCGGCCGAGCGGCTGCGGGCGATGATCTGCGGCTGGGTCGAGCAGCGGGAGACGGCCGCCCGCTTCGGGTGCCCGTTCGGCACGTTGGCCACCGAACTCGACAAGCGCGCCGACGGATTCCGGGGGGAACCCGCCCGGGTCATGGGGCTGCTCGTGGACTGGGCTCGTGGCCAGTTCGCGGAGCTGGGCCGTCCCGACGCCGCCGAGCTCGCCATCGCCTTCGTCGCCGCCTATCAGGGGATATCCGTGCTCACCAACACCTTCCGCGATCCCGGGCTGATGGTCACCGAGGGGGCGCGGCTCGAGCGGTGGATCGACGAGCTGGCGGGGAGCTGACGCCGCCGGTCCGGACCCGGATTCGGAAAGATCCTTGCCTTCGATGCATTGACGATATATCGTTGATACTGTCAAGAACAACGGCAATGCCTGAGGAGGCAGTTATGCGCAACCAAGAACAGCGAGAATTCGGACACTTCGGTCGCGGTCGTGGACCCGGCCACCCGGAATTCGGTCCCGACCGGCGGGAGTTCCGCCGCGGTGGACGGCACGGCCACGGTCCCGAGTTCGGGCCGGGCTTCGGTCCCGGATTCGGCCCGGGTTTCGGGCCGGGCTTCGGTCGCGGCCGCGGCCGCGGCGGGCGGGGCAGGCGTGGTGACGTGCGCGCCGCGGTCCTGCTGCTGCTCGAGGACCGGCCCATGCACGGCTACGAGCTCATCCAGCAGATCCGCGACCGCAGCGACGACGTCTGGCGCCCGAGCCCCGGCTCGATCTACCCCGCGTTGGCCCAGCTCGAGGACGAGGGCCTGGTGCTCATCGAGAAGGTGGCCGGTCGCAAGACCGCCCAGCTCACCGAGGAGGGCAAGGCCTATGTCGAGGCGCAGCGCGCCGAGCTCGGCGACCCGTGGGCCGAGGTCAAGCAGGATGTCGGCGCGCAGGCGCTGGACCTGCGCGGCCTGGTCGGACAGGTGATGGGCGCGGTCGGGCAGGTCGCCCAGGTCGGTACGGCCGAGCAGGCGGCCAAGGCCGCCGAGGTGCTCACCGAGACCCGCCGGGCCCTGTACCGCATCCTCGCCGAGGACGATGTGACCCCCGGTGGCGCCGCAACCCCCGAGAAGTGAGGGCGTGGTGAACCCCCTGGTCGACGTGCGCTTTCCGGTCCGGAGGAGTAAATCTTTGGGATATGGAACAGCCGCGAGGTGTGTGGGGTTGGGGAGCATCACAGGCGCGCAGGGCGGTGTCGGTCACGGCACTGGCCTGTACTGCGGCGATCGGTGTCGTTTTCGCGCCGATCGCCGCCGGTGAACCCGCGGGCTACCGGCCCGCGATCGTGCCGAGCGAGCCGGGTCCGCCGCAGTCGGACCACCTGGCCGCCGCACGCTATCTCGACACCCATCCGAACGCGGTTCCGGTGGGCGTCAACGACTTCGGCTGCGTTCCCGACGCCGAACACCCCCGGCCGATCGTGCTCGTCCACGGTACCGACTCCAGCGCGTACTCCGACTGGGCGGGCATCGGCCCGCAACTCGTGTCGGCCGGCTACTGCGTCTTCGCGCTGAACTACGGCGGGGCGCCCGGCGCCGACACCTACGGCACCGAGGACATGCGGATCAGCTTCGCCCAACTCGCCGGCTTCGTCGACGACGTGCTCGCCGCGACCGGCGCGGCGAAGGTGGACCTGGTCGGCTTCTCCCAGGGCGCGACCGTCAGCCGGTACTACATCAACAAGCTCGGCGGTGCGCCGAAGGTCGGCACCTGGGTCGGGCTGGCCTCGCCCAGCTACGGCGGCGTCATGTACGGCCTGGTGCCGGTGGGGCAGGCGGTGCCCGGAATGATGGACGTCTACGCGAAGGTCACCTCGACCGCGGCGGTCCAGCAGGCCCAGGGCGAACCGCTGATGGTGGAACTGAACGCGGGCGGTGACACGGTGCCCGGGGTCCGCTACGTCACCGTCGGCAGCCGGGTCGACGAGATGATCCAGCCGTTCGACAACATCGCCCTGCACGGGCCGGGCGCGGAGAACCTCGTGCTGCAGGACCTGTGCGCCGACGATCTGACCGGGCACTTCCACATGGTCTACGACCCGTTCGTACAGCAGTTGCTCCAGCGCGTGCTCGATCCCGTCGGCGCGCCGGCGCCGGTGTGCTCGGCGGTGCCGCTGGGTACCGGGATTCCGCAGGTCATCATCGCCGGGAACTCCTGAGGGCCGCACCGGACACGGCGGGCGGGAGCGCGCCGGGGCGCTCCGTAGAATGGGACGACCGCACATCGTCGATCCGGGAGCCGCCGTGACCATTCAGCCCGTTCGCCTGTTCGGCGATCCGATTCTGCGTTCGCGTGCCGACGCGGTCACCGAGTTCGGCGCGGAACTCGCGCAGTTGATCGCCGACCTCACCGAGACCATGCACGACGACGGCGGGGTCGGGATGGCCGCGCCGCAGATCGGGGTCGGGCTGCGGGTGTTCGTCTACGACACCGGCGACGCCGCGGGGCACGTGGTGAATCCGGAATGGTCCGCGGTGGGCACCGAGGAACAGGTCGGTCCCGAGGGCTGCCTGTCGATCCCCGGTGTGCGCTACGACGTGCGCCGCGCCGAGCGCGTGCGGGTCACCGGCGTCGACAGTGCCGGTGCGCCGGTCGAATTCGAGGCCGAGGGGCTGCTCGCGCGCTGCGTGCAGCACGAGACCGACCACCTCGACGGCGTGCTGTTCGTGAGCAAGCTCGAGCCCGGTGACCGCAAGGCCGCCATGCGGACCATCCGCGAATCCGATTGGTTCCGGGCCGGTGTCACCGTGCGCGAGTCCAGCGGTGTCGGCGGTGGCCGCTGATGCGCGTCGTCTTCGCCGGAACGCCCGAACCGGCCGTGCCGTCCCTGCGCGCGCTCCTGGCGAGCCCGCGCCACGAGGTGGTCGCCGTGGTCACCCGGCCCGACGCGGTCGCGGGCCGGGGCCGCAAGGTCATGCGTTCGCCGGTGGGTCAGCTCGCCGACGAGCACGGCATCCCCGTGCTCACCCCCCGCAAGCCGAGCGAGCCCGAATTCGTCGCCGCGCTCTCCGAATTGGCGCCGGACTGTTGTCCCGTGGTCGCCTACGGCGCGCTGCTGCCTCAGCAGGTGCTCGACATCCCCACCCACGGCTGGATCAACCTGCACTTCTCGCTGCTGCCCGCCTGGCGCGGTGCCGCGCCGGTGCAGGCGGCCATCACCGCCGGTGACGAGATCACCGGCGCGTCGACCTTTCTCATCGAGGCGGGCCTGGACACCGGCCCGGTGTACGGCGTGATGACCGAACAGGTCGGCCACACCGACACCGCCGGTGAACTGCTGGCCCGGCTCGCCGAAGCGGGTGCGGTGCTGCTGGAGAAGACCCTCGACGGCGTGGAAGACGGGACGCTGCAGGCGATCCCGCAGTCCACCGAGGGCGTGTCGTACGCGCCGAAGGTCACCGTGGAGGCGGGGCGAATCGGGTTCGACGAACCCGCGTTGTCCCTGCACCGCCGCATCCGCGCCGTCACCCCGGCGCCCGGAGCCTGGACCGAGGTGAACGGGCTGCGCCTGAAACTCGGCCCGGTGGAACTCGTGGAGGAAACCTTGCCCGAACGCGTGATCGAGGTGCGCAAGTCCGGCGTCTTCGTCGGCACATCGACCACGGCGGTCCGCCTCGGCCAGGTCCAGCCGCCCGGCAAGAAGATGATGAACGCCCTCGACTGGGCCCGCGGCGCCCGCCTCGCCGAGGGCACGGTGCTCGGATGAGCGCCTCCGATCGCCGCCGTCGCCGCGAAGCCGACCAGCGCGGCGGCGCCACCCCACGCGAGGACCGCAAGGTCACCGGCAAGAACATCGACGGCGGCTGGGCCGCCCGCGCCGCCAAGGGCCGCGACACCAGAAACTCCGCCACACCCCGCGACGACGACCGCCGCCCCCAACGCGACGGCGCCACCCGCGGCAACCAATGGACCCGCCCACCCCGCGACGACGACGCCCCCCAGCGCCCCCGCTGGTCGGATGACCGCGGCGGCGACCGCCTGCCCGCCCGCCAGTGGCGCCGCGACGACGACAGACGCCAAGGTGACGACCGGCCCGGGACCGGCCGCCCCGCCCGCGACGACGACAGGCGCGGAGGCGACGACCGTGCCGGGACGGGCCGCCTCGCCCGCGACGACAGGCGTCGAGGCGACGACAGGCACCAGGGTGACGACCGTCGCGGGACCGGCCGCCCCGCCGCGGGCCGTCCGGCGGAGGATCGCGCACCCGTGCGGGGCCGCGCCGAGGACCGGCGTCGTGACGATGCCGCCGGCGGTCGCCCGGCCGGTGACCGTCCCGGCGATGGGGCGTGGCGAAGCGATGAGCGATCCGGTGGCGACCGGCGTGGGGCCGTGGATCGTGCTTCGCGCCAAGGGGATTCACGTCGGCACGGGGACAGCGCGCCGCGCGGACGTGCCGAGAGCGAGGTCCGGCGTGGCGCCGGGTCCGGCGATGCGCGCGGTGACGCGGGAGCCGGTGGCGCCCGGACCGGCGAATCGCGCGGTGGTGCGAGGTCCGGTGGGGGACGTCGTGGTGACGACGCGCGCGGGGGCAGGACCGGCGGGCAGCGCGGGCGCGGTGAGCGGGTCGATCCGAGTGTGCCCAGTCCGCGCAAGCGTCGCGAGAGCGGCGATCCGGCGCGTGAGGTCGCGCTCGATGTGCTGCGGGCGGTGCGGGAGCGTGACGCCTACGCGAACCTGGTGCTGCCGAAGTTGTTGCGGGAGCGCAAGATCAGTGGGCGCGATGCCGCGTTCGCGACCGAGCTCACCTACGGTGCGTGCCGGTCGCAGGGGCAGCTCGATGCCGTGATCGCGGCGTGCGCGGGCAGGCCGGTGGCCGAGATCGACGGGCCGATCCTGGACATCCTGCGGCTCGGTGTCTACCAGTTGCTGCGCACCCGCACCGGCGCGCACGCCGCCGTCGACACCTCGGTCGACCTGGCCAGGGCCGAATTCGGCCAGGGCCGTGCCGGTTTCGTGAACGCCGTGCTGCGCCGGGCGGGGGAGCGGACGGCCGAGGAATGGGTGGCCGAGCTGGCACCCGCCGACCCGGTCGGCAGGCTCGCCTTCGAGTACGCGCACCCGACCTGGATCGCCCAGTCCTTCGCCGACGCGCTCGGCGCGCAGGCGGGCGAACTCGGTGACCTGCTGGCCGCCGACGACGAGCGCCCGGTGGTGCACCTGGTCGCCCGGCCCGGCGAGATCACCGCCGAGGAACTGTCCCTGGTCACCGGCGGTGAGGAGGGTCGCTGGTCCCCGTACGCGGTGTACCTCGACGGTGGCGATCCGGGGCAGCTGGAACCGGTGCGCGAGGGCATCGCCGCCGTGCAGGACGAGGGCAGCCAGCTGGTCGCCCTCGCGCTCACCCGCGCCCCGCTGACCGGCCCCGACCAGGGCCGCTGGCTGGATCTGTGCGCCGGTCCGGGCGGCAAGGCGGCCCTGCTGGGGGCGCTCGCCGCCATCGACCTGTTCACCGTCGACGCCGTCGAACCGGCCGAACACCGAGCCGACCTGGTGCGCAACTCCACCCGTGGCCTGCCCGTCACGGTGCACGTCGCCGACGGCCGCGACACCGGCCTGACCCCCGGCTACGACCGCATCCTCGTCGACGCCCCGTGCACCGGCCTGGGCGCCCTGCGCCGCCGCCCCGAATCCCGCTGGCGCCGCACTCCGGCCGACGTGCCGGAACTGGTGACCCTGCAGCGCGAACTCCTCACCGCCGCCTGGGATCTACTGCGCCCCGGCGGGGTGGTGGTCTACTCGACCTGTTCCCCGCACCTGGCCGAGACCGTCGGCGTCGTCGGCGATTTCGCCCGCCGCTGCGGTGCCGAACAGCTCGACACCCGCGAGTACCTGCCCGGCGTCACCGACCTCGGCGACGGCCCGTCGGCCCAGCTCTGGCCGCACCGCCACGGCACCGACGCCATGTTCCTCGCGGCCCTGCGCAAACCGGCGCACTAGCGCGCGAGCTCGTGCGTGGGGCAGGTGACATCCGTCCAAGCGCCTGCCCCACGCACGGGCGCAGAATCGAGGCATGGCGATGACATGGGAAGAAGTGGTGGCGGCGGCGACCGCACTGCCGGAGGTCGAAGAAGGCACCTGGTGGCGCACTCCCGGACTGAAAGTCGCGGGGAAGGGGTTCGCCCGGCTACGGGTCGAGGCGGAAGGCGGCCTGGCACTGCTGTGCGAACCGGCCGAGAAGCAGGCCCTGCTGGCCTCCGGCGACCCGGCGTTCTACACCACCGCGCACTACGACGGGCATCCGTTCATCCTGATCGACCTCACCGTGGTCGACCCGGTGCAGCTCGGCGAGCTGCTCGACAGTGCCTGGTGGCTGCGCGCTCCCGCGCGGCTGCGGCGCGAGCGGACCCGCGCGTAGGGACACCGTTGTCCCGGCGGCATCAGTCCCGCTCGGAGAGTTCCCGCAGGCGGGCAAGGGTTTTCGCGAGGATCCGGGAGACGTGCATCTGGGAGATGCCCAGCTGCGCGGCGATCTGGGTCTGCGTCATCGACTCGAAGAAACGCATGGTGAGGATGCGGCGTTCGCGTTCGGGTAACCCCGCCAGCAGCGGCCGCACCGCGATGTACTCCTCGACCCGGTCGAACTGGGCCTCCTCCTCGCCGAGGGTGTCCAGCAGCGAGGCGTCGTTGTCGCGGCCGACCGAGGCCGCGTCGATCGAGGTGGGCTGGTAGGCGTTGCCCGCGATGACGGCCTGGGTGACCTCGTCGGGATCGACCTCGAGCTCGGCCGCGATCTCCTTGGCCGTCGGCGCGCGGCCCAGCCGTTGCGAGAGCTGATCCACCGCCGATCCGATCCGCAGATGCGTCTCCTTGACCCGGCGCGGGACCCGCATCGCCCAGGTGTTGTCGCGGAAGTACCGCCGGACCTCACCCATGATGGTCGGCACCGCGAACGACAGGAAGTTCGAGCCGCGGCTCAGATCGAACCGGTCCACCGCGTGCACCAGACCCACCCGCGCGACCTGCGACAGATCGTCGAACGGCTCCCCGCGCCCGCTGAACTTGCGGGCGATGTGGTCGGCCAGCGGAATGCATCGGTTGATCAGCGCGTCCCGTGCGATCGCCTGCTCGACGCTGCCCGGTTCGGTCGCCGCCAGCCGTTCGAACAGCCCGCTGACGTCGTCGTAGCCCGAGACCGGTTCCACCGGCTCCTCGGCCGGGGTCTCGGCGGCCTCGTCGGTGGGTTTCGTCTCGGCGGGGTTGTCAGGTGTTTGCTGGTCGGGCTGGTCCTCGGTGTCGTTCTCGCCGTGCACTACGCCTTCCCCCGCACCCGACGGATTCGGACAGACGTCGGGAACCCGGCCACGGTCGCGTCGAATCCCTGCTGCTCGGCGGTCACTTCGTCGCTGAGCGTGCGCAGCACGTGCCAGCCGAAGCTGCGCTGATCGGGCATGCCCTCGGTGGCGGCGATCCCGTCGACGCGCACCCGCAGTTCGCTGTCGCCCACCAGGAATTCGCAGGTCAGGTGCGAATCGGGGGCGGCGATCGCGATCAGGGTCGAGCACACCTCGTCGACGGCCAGGCGCACATCGGCGACCTCGTCGAGGGTGAAATCACTGAGTAGGACCAGGGTTTCGGCCAGCCCGCGCAGGATGGGCAGCTGAGTCAGCGATGCTGCCACGCGAATCTCCACCGGGGCGCTGTGCAGCCCTTGTTCCGCCGAAATATTGGTCACCCTATGCAGGCTACCCACATCCCCACAGGGCAATCACCATTTGGTCGCTACACTTGCCCGCTGTGTCCACACCGACGTTCTCCCGTCCCGCCCAGCCGATGATCGCCCCGTCCATCCTGTCTGCGGACTTCGCGAATCTGGCCGCCGAGGCCGCCGCCGTCGAGGGGTCCGACTGGCTCCATGTCGACGTCATGGACGGCCATTTCGTGCCGAACCTCACACTGGGCCTGCCCGTGGTGCAGAGCCTGCTGAAGGCCACCGACATCCCGTTCGACTGCCACCTGATGATCGACGATCCGGGTCGCTGGGCCCCCGGCTACGCCGAGGCGGGCGCCTACAACGTCACCTTCCACGCCGAGGCCACCGACGACCCGATCGCGGTGGCCCGCGACATCCGGGCCGCGGGCGCCAAGGCCGGGCTGTCGGTGAAGCCGAACACCCCGATCGAGCCGTACCTGGAGATCCTGCGCGATTTCGACACCCTGCTGGTGATGAGCGTGGAACCCGGTTTCGGCGGGCAGTCGTTCATCGCGAGCGTGCTGGAGAAGGCGCGCATCGTGCGCAACCTCGTCGACGCGGGCGAACTGCGCCTGGTCGTGGAGATCGACGGTGGCATCAACACCGACACCATCGAGCAGGCCGCCGCCGCCGGCATCGACTGTTTCGTCGCCGGGTCGGCGGTCTACAACACCGCCGATCCCGGTGCCGCCGTGCAGACCCTGCGGAACATGGCGACGGCGGCCTGGCTGCGCTGACGCGCGAATTCGCTCACGGGGTGCGGGTTCTGGGGGTACCCAGGGCCCGCGCCGCCTCGATCACCGCGTCCAGCGGCGGGCGCCGGTCCTCGGCCGCGGGCGCCTGGACCCAGGTGCGGTAGCCGGTGCGCTCGTCGTCGGGCGAGGGCAGCACGATCCGGCTGCCGTGGCAGGCGACGGTGGCGTAGAGGCGGAACAGTTCGGCCGACTCGGTGGGGTCGAGGTCCTCCAGGTGGCACGGTCCGGTGAGGAAGGTCCAGCGGCGTGCCCGCGGGTGCGCGACGACCGGCCCGGCGACGCCCTCGGCCGTGAGCCGGGCGTGTACCCGCTCGCCCAGATCGCCGGGCATGGTGACCGCGCCGTGGTGCGCGCCGATCGGTAGCAGAATGCGCCGGGAATCGGGATCGATGGTCGCCGGAAGGTGGAATTCGCGCCGGTATCGGACGCACCGGATTTCCAGCGTGGAATCGACGATCGTGCTCACGCGGCACCCCCACATGTTTCGGAACTGGTGTGACCCACAGTGGTGACCGACTTCCTGGAGTGGTGGACTTTCTCTGGGTCGATCAGGCCGCCGACCAGCGCTTCAGGGCAAGTTGAACAGCTGGAATCGGTGACATAACAATCTTGCTTCAATGCCTCGGTGGGCGCAAGCATTCGAATCACCGTGTTTCGGGTCGATGACCGGCGGGTATTTCCAGGCTAAGGCCGCCGGAAAGAATTACCGGACCGGTTCGCCGAAAATTGGAAAGAACGTATTCCGTCGAGATCGTTTACGGCGGAATTTCGTCGTGTCGTCATGATTTCGATGCCCGTTCGATGCGCCCGCGTTCGCTTCCGGTGACCGTGGCGTGCACGCGGTCCGATTCGGCCCGGTCCGCTGCCGGGCCTCACCCGCCCCGCTACTAGGCTGTGCGACGAACGGGCGCCGCCGGGAATAGCGGTCGTCCGGCTGCTGTTGGGCCCGATGGGTACGAACCACGCGACACAGGGAGTCAGGCATGTTCACAGGGATCGTCGAAGAGCTGGGCGAGATCGTGGCCACCGAGCAGCTGGCCGACGCCGCCCGCTTGACGATCCGCGGCAAGCTGGTGACTTCCGATGCCGGACACGGGGATTCGATCGCCGTCAACGGTGTGTGCCTGACCGTGGTCGACGTGATCGACGGCGACAGCTTCACCGTCGACGTCATGGCCGAGACCCTGAACCGGTCCAGCATCGGCGCCCTGACCACCGGCTCCCGGGTCAACCTCGAGCGCGCCGCCGCCCTGAACAGCCGCCTCGGCGGGCATCTCGTGCAGGGCCACGTCGACGGCACCGGCACCGTCCTCGCGCGCACCCCCTCGGAGAACTGGGAGGTCGTGCGGATCTCGCTGCCCGACGCCATCGCCCGCTACGTGGTGGAGAAGGGCTCGATCACCGTCGACGGCGTCTCCCTCACCGTCTCCGGGCTCGGCCGCGACGACGAACCGGCCGCCGACAGCAACCGCGACTGGTTCGAGGTCTCCCTCATCCCGACCACCCTGGCCCTGACCGTGCTGGGCACCGCCCCGGTCGGCACCACCGTGAATCTCGAGGTCGACGTGATCGCCAAGTACGTCGAACGGCTGGCCCAGCGAGGGTGAGCGAACAGACGGCGGCCGGTCCTCGGAACCACGGACCGTGAGCCGTACTGTAGAAGTCGATACCATCCCCAAGGAGTTTCTCGGCCGCCTCGATCTGGACTGACCAGAGGGTGCGACGAAGGAGTACCCGGCGGGAGGGAAGATCGAGGCCCCCAGGGCCGAGAAACCCGCGGCCCCGGCCGCCAAGAATACGGAGCAAGCAGACGTGACCAGGTTGGACAGCATCGAGCGCGCGGTCGCCGATATCGCGGCCGGCAAGGCTGTTGTCGTCGTCGACGACGAGGACCGGGAAAACGAAGGCGATCTCATCTTCGCGGCCGAGAAGGCCACCCCGGAGCTGGTCGCGTTCATGATCCGCTACACCTCGGGTTACATCTGTGTGCCGCTCACCGGTGACGATTGCGACCGTCTCGGCCTGCCGCCCGCGTACGCGATGAACCAGGACAAGCACGGCACCGCCTACACCGTCTCCGTGGACGCCCGCGAGGGCATCACCACCGGTATCTCCGGCGCGGACCGTGCGGTCACCATGCGGCTGCTGGCCAGTGCCGAGGCCAAGGCCGACGAGTTCACCCGGCCCGGGCACGTGGTGCCGCTGCGTGCCAAGGACGGCGGCGTGCTGCGTCGTCCCGGCCACACCGAGGCCGCCGTGGACCTGGCCAGGATGGCCGGGCTGCGGCCCGCCGGCGTGATCTGCGAGATCGTCAGCCAGAAGGACGACGGGCACATGGCCCGCACCGACGAGCTGCGGGTCTTCGCCGACGAGCACGATCTGGCGATGATCTCGATCGCCGACATGATCGCCTGGCGCCGCAAGCACGAGAAGCACGTCACCCGGGTGGCCGAGGCGCGTATCCCCACCGCGCACGGCGACTTCAAGGCCGTCGGGTACCAGAGCGTCTTCGAGGAGGCCGAGCACGTCGCGCTGGTGCGCGGCGACATCGGCGACGGCGAGGACGTGCTGGTGCGCGTGCACTCGGAGTGCCTGACCGGTGACGTGTTCGGTTCGCTGCGCTGCGACTGCGGCCCGCAGCTCGACGCCGCGCTGGAGATGGTGGACCGTGAGGGCCGTGGCGTGGTGTTGTACATGCGCGGTCACGAGGGCCGTGGCATCGGCCTGATGCACAAGCTGCAGGCCTACCAGTTGCAGGACACCGGCCGCGACACCGTCGACGCCAACCTCGACCTCGGCCTGCCCGCCGACGCCCGCGACTACGGCACCGGCGCCCAGATCCTGGTGGATCTCGGCATCCGGTCCATGCGCCTGCTCACCAACAACCCGGCCAAGCGCGTCGGTCTCGACGGCTACGGGCTGCGGATCACCGAGCGGGTGCCGATGCCGTTGCGCGCCAATGCCGAGAACCTGCACTACCTGCGCACCAAGCGGGACCGGATGGGCCACGACCTGGTCGGCCTGGACGATCTCGATCTCGGCGAGACCGCGCAGTGATCTGTTCCGACTCCTCCGAAAGGCAGCAACGATGAGCGGCACCGGTGTCCCGTCCTTCGCGCTGGCACAGGCCAGAGACGTCAAGCTCGGCATCGTCGCCTCGCGCTGGCACACCGAGATCTGCGACACCCTGGTCGCCAACGCCGAACGGGTGGCGAAGGAAGCCGGTGTCGAGCAGGTGACCGTGGTGCGCTGCGCCGGGGCGATGGAGCTGCCGGTGGTGGCTCAGGAGCTGGCTCGCACGCACGACGCCGTCGTCGCGCTCGGTGTCGTGATCCGCGGTGGCACACCGCATTTCGAGTACGTGTGTGACGCGGTGACCGCCGGTCTGACCCGGGTGTCGCTCGACGCGGCCACTCCCGTCACCAATGGTGTGCTCACCACCAACGACGAGCAGCAGGCCCGTGACCGGGCCGGGCTGCCGGGGTCCTCGGAGGACAAGGGCGAGCAGGCTTGCGCCGCCGCTCTCGACGCCGCGCTCACCCTGCGCGCGCTGCGATCGGCGTGACCGTGCCGGTGGTGCGGACCTGGCGCCGGGGTGCGGGCGCACCGGGACCCGGGGCGGACTGGGAGTTCGAGGTGCGGCCCCGCCGGGCCGTCCGGACCGCCGTGGTCGTCGCGATCGTCATCGTCGTCGCCTTCACCGCCGGTGGCCTGCTGCTGCGCACCGGCTCGACCGGGGTGAACTTCCGGGTGGCCGATCAGGTCGCGATGATCCTGATCGGTGTGCTCGGTGCCGGTGCGGTGCTGCTGCTCACCCGGCCGCGGGTGCGCGCGGGCGCGCGGGGCGTGTCGGTGCGCAATATCCTCGGCGACCACGAATACCCGTGGGCCTATGTGCGCGGCGCGTCGTTCCCCGACCGCAAGTCCTGGGCCCGGCTCGAACTGGCCGACGACGACTACGTGCCCATGCTGGCCATCCGCTCCAACGACAAGGCGCACGCCGCCGACGCCATCGAGCGCCTGCGTGAACTGGGCGCCCACTACACCGCCGGGGACTGACCGCTAGCGGGTGTCGCCGAGCACCGCGCCCTCCCGGCGCGGGTCCGCGCCGCCGACCCAGCCGTCCGTGCCGTCCCGCTGAACGGCACTGAGCCCGCTGGACTGCGGCGCCACCGACACCTCGTGTCCCATCGCCCGCAACTGCTGGACCAGCGCGTCGTGGTCGCCGTTGTCGGAGGCGTCGACCGCGGGATGTTCGCCGCCGACCCCGGTGACCGGGGTATTGCCCGCGCCGAAGGACACCCCCGAGACCGCCTGCTGCGGATCGAGCTTCCAGTCGAGGATGTTGACCAGCGTCTTCACCACGAACTGGATGATCACCGCGCCGCCGGGCGAGCCGGTCACCAGGGCGAGCCCGCCGCGATTGCCCTGCTCGTCGCGATCGAACACCAGGGTGGGCGCCATCGAACTGCGCGGGCGCTTGCCCGGCTGCAGCCGGTTGGCGACGGGGATTCCGTCGGCGTCGACCGGGTCGGCCGCGAAGTCGGTGAGCTGGTTGTTGAGCAGGAACCCGTCGACGAAGTGGAACGAGCCGAACGCCGACTCGACGGTGGTGGTCATCGCCGCGGCATTGCCGTACTTGTCGACCACCGAGATGTGGCTGGTGCCGTGCTCGGGCGGCTGCGGACCGTTGCCCAGCGGCACCGGACCCAGATCACCCGGCTTCGCCGTGCCCATGCTGCGCTGCGGATCGATGAGGGTCGACCGTTGCTTCAGGTACTGCGGGTGCACCAGCGACAGCACCGAATTGCCCGGCAGCGGAACGAAATCCGGGTCGGCGACGTACTTGTTGCGGTCGGCGTAGGCCAGCCGCTCGGCCTCGGAGATCAAGTGCACCGCCCGCGCGTCGGGCACACCGCCGTCGGCGTCGATGTCGGCGGGGCGCAGCGCGGCCAGGTCGAAGTTGGCCAGGATGCCGAGGGTCGCCGCCACCGTGGTGCCGCCGGAGGACGGTGCGGGCATCCCGCACAGCTCGTAGGCGCGGTAGCCGGTGCACAGCGCGGTGCGCTTCTTCGCCTCGTAGTTCGCCAGATCGGTGGTGGTGAGCAGGCTCGGGGTCCGCCCGCCCGCCGTGCTGCCGGCCGACTCGACGATGGCCTGGGCGATCGCGCCGGTGTAGAAGGCCCCGGCGCCGTCGGTGGCGACCGCGCCCAGCGTCTTGGCCAGTGCGGGATTGGTGAGTACGGTGCCCGCTTTCTTGGGGGCGCCGTCGGTTTCGAGGAAGTAGCCGCGCGCGCCCTCGTCGGCGGCGAGGTCGCGCGCCGATTCGGCGATCTGGCCCGCCAGCCGGGGGCTGATCTCGAAACCGTTGTCGGCCAGCTGGATCGCCGGATCGAACAGTTCCTTCCAGGCGGTCGAGCCGTGCTCGCGATGGGCGAGTTCGAGCATGCGCAGCACGCCGGGGACACCGATCGAGCGGCCGCTGGCACGGGTGTTCGGTGCCGGTTCGGTGCGGTCGGTGTCGCTGACCCAGCGCAGATAGTTCTCGGTCGCGGCGGCGGGTGCGGTCTCGCGGCCGTCGTAGGCCTCGACCGTGCGGGTGGCGGCGTCGTAGTGGACCAGGAACGCGCCGCCGCCCAGCCCGGAGGCCTGCGGTTCGACCAGCCCGAGCATCGCCTGGGCGGTGACCAGCGCGTCGGTGGCCGTGCCGCCCGCGCGCAGCACCCGGCAGGCGGCCTCGGTGGCCAGCGGATTGGCTGTGGACACGGCGTAGGTGCTGGTCCGCACGGCGGTCATGCCGGAGCGGTAGCCCGAGGCGATCTCGGGTTCGAGGCTGAGGTTCTGCGAGGTCGCCGGGCCCGAGGTCGCCGGCGCCGCCGTGACCGGGGTGCCGTTCGGGGTGCTCGCGCACTCGGCGGCGGCGGTGTCGCCGGACCCGCAACCCGTGAGCAGGCCCATCGTGAGGACTCCGGCCGCCGCGGCCCCGATCCACGTCTGTCGCCTTGGCGTCATCCTGGCAGCGTAACGCTTTCCGGGCCGCGACCGGCCGGTTCTCGCTACCCTGACCAGATGGCGGTGGACGCGGTGCTGTTCGACTTCTCCGGCACGATCTTCCGGCTGGAGGAGGACCGGAGCTGGGCCGACGAACTCGTCGACGACGGCGGCACCCTCTTCGACGTGGCCGCCAAAGCCGAAGTGCTGCGCCGGATGACGGCCCCGGTCGAGCAGTTCATGACCTTCGACGCCGTGGGCCAGCACGCCTGGGACCATCGCGACCTGGACCCCGCGCTGCACCGGCACGCCTACCTCGAGGTGCTGCGCGGTTCCGGTGTCCCCGAGACCCAGGCTGCCCGGCTCTACGAGCGGCTCATCGACCCGCTCGCCTGGACGCCGTACCCCGACACCGGTGCCGTGCTGAAATCACTGTCGGCCCAGGGCATTCCGGTGGGCGTCGTCAGCAATATCGCCTTCGACATCCGCCCCGCCTTCACCCGGCACGGCTGGGACGACCTGATCGGCGCGATGACCCTGTCCTACGAGATCGGCGCCGTCAAACCCGACGCGCGCATCTTCCGCGACGCCATCGACCGCCTCGGCGCCGATCCCGCGCGGGTACTCATGGTCGGGGACAGCGCCGAGGCCGACGGCGGCGCCACCGCGCTCGGCGCGCGCTTCGCCCTCGTCGACCCGCTCCCCACCGCCGACCGGCCACGCGCCCTCATCGACGCGCTCACCACCCACGGCATCGTCACCACCGGCTGAGCGCACCCGGCGGCGGGGCAGTAGGGGTTCAGCGCTGCCGGGTGAACCAGGTGCGTGCCGAGGGCCGCAGCAGCAGCGCGGCGATCGCGCCATTGGCGACGATCCCGACCGCACCCGGCGGCAGCCCGGTCAGGATGCCGGTGCACGACACCAGCGCGCCGAGCGCCGCGACACCCACCGCGGCCTGCCGGACCCGGTCGCCACCGCGCCCGAACAGCAGGATCAGCGGCACCAGCGCGAAGGTCGGCAGATATCCCGCGAGCAACGGGACGAGCGAGTCGGCGGTGCCCAAGGCCAGCGTGATCGCGATCAGCACCACCCCGACGGCGGCGGAGACCCCGGCGATGACCCGGGCGCCGCGCACCGTGCCGGGCGGCAGCCAGGGCGGTGGGGCGTCGTCGTCGAAGTCGGCGGCGGGCGGCGGTACTACCGGGGAGGTCATCGGACGTCCTTTCCGTGCGGTCCGGAGCGCGCCCCGGATCGGAATCCGGACATTTACGGTACACGGGCCCGTCCGCTCGGCTCGATGGGTTCTGTCGGACGGGGTCGATAGTCTTGACGAGTGGCAGATCCCGCGACGTACCGGCCGGCGCCGGGCACCATTCCCGTCGAACCCGGTGTCTACAAGTTTCGGGACGCACACGGGCGGGTCATCTACGTCGGCAAGGCCAAGAGCCTGCGCAGCAGACTGAACTCCTACTTCGCCGATGTGCTGTCCCTGCACCCGCGCACCAAGCAGATGGTGACCACCGCCGCCGCCGTCGAGTGGACCGTGGTCTCCACCGAGGTGGAGGCGCTGCAGCTCGAGTACAACTGGATCAAGGAATTCGATCCGCGCTTCAACGTCCGCTACCGCGACGACAAGACCTACCCGGTCCTGGCGGTGACGCTGAACGAGGAGTACCCGCGGCTGTTCGTCTACCGCGGCGCCCGCAAGAAGGGCGTGCGCTACTTCGGCCCCTACGCCCACGCCTGGGCCATCCGCGAAACCCTCGACCTGCTGCTGCGGGTGTTCCCCGCGCGCACCTGCTCCAACGGAGTCTTCAAGCGGCACAGCCAGATCGGGCGCCCCTGCCTGCTCGGCTACATCGACAAGTGCTCGGCGCCGTGCGTCGGCCGGGTCGACGCCGCCGAGCACCGGCAGATCGTCGACGACTTCTGCGACTTCCTCTCCGGCAGGACCGACAAGATGGTGCGTGCGCTGGAACGGCGCATGCACGAAGCCGCCGACGACCTGGACTTCGAGACCGCGGCCCGCCTGCGCGACGACGTCCAGGCTCTGCGCCGGGCACTGGAGAAGCAGGCCGTGGTGCTCGGCACCGGCACCGACGCCGATGTCATCGCCTTCGCCACCGACGAGCTCGAGGCCGCGGTGCAGATCTTCCACGTCCGCGACGGCCGGGTGCGTGGCCAGCGCGGCTGGGTGGTCGACAAATCCGGTGACGCGCTCGACGTCGCCGAATCGGGCACCGAACTGGCCGCGCTGGTCGAACAGTTCCTCACCCAGTTCTACGGCGAGCAGGCCGCCCTGGCCGAGCAGAACACCGAGAGCGACGCCGTGGTGGTGGTCCCGCGCGAGGTGCTCGTCCCGGAACTGCCCGCCGACGCCACCGAGATCCAGGATTGGCTCAGCGAGCTGCGCGGTGCCGCGGTCTCGCTGCGCGTGCCCCAGCGCGGCGACAAGAAGGCCCTGGCCGAGACCGTCCAGCGCAACGCGGGCGAGGCCCTGGCGCAGCACAAGCTCAAGCGCGCGGGCGACCTCACCTCCAGATCGCAAGCGCTGCAGGACATCCAGGACGCGCTCGAACTCGACAGCGCGCCGCTGCGGATCGAATGCGTCGACATCAGCCACGTCCAGGGCACCGACGTGGTCGCCTCGCTGGTGGTCTTCGAGGACGGCCTGGCCCGCAAGTCCGACTACCGCCACTACGCCATCAAGGAGGCCGCGGGCGATGGCCGCTCCGACGACGTCGCCAGCATCGCCGAGGTGACACGCCGCCGTTTCGCCCGCCTCGCTCGCGACCGGCAGCAGCCCGTCGACGTCGAACCCGACGAGACCGAGGAACCCGCCTCACGCCCCGGCATCGACCCGACCACCGGCAGACCGCGCCGCTTTGCCTATCCGCCGAACCTCTACGTCGTCGACGGCGGCGCACCCCAGGTCGCCGCGGCCGCCGAGGTACTCGACGAGCTCGGCATCACCGATGTCGCGGTGATCGGCCTGGCCAAGCGCTTGGAGGAGGTGTGGGTTCCCGGCGAGGCCGATCCGGTGATCATGCCGCGCAACAGCGAGGCCCTCTACCTGCTGCAACGCGTGCGCGACGAGGCCCACCGCTTCGCCATCACCTTCCACCGCAGCAAGCGCTCCCGGCGGATGACGGCCTCGGCGCTGGACTCGGTGCGCGGGCTCGGCGAGGCCAGGCGCACCGCGCTGGTCACCCACTTCGGCTCGGTCGCGCGGATAAAGGACGCGACTGTCGACGAGATCACATCGGTGCCCGGCATCGGGGTCTCCACCGCGAAAGCGGTGCTCGAAGCGCTCAATTCCCCGTAGCCGGGCCGGGCGCACCACCGTCACGCAATATTGCGAGTGCCGTACGTTGTGTGTCTGCGCCCGATACCCGAACCGGTGCGGGATGATCGAAAGGCACCCAGAAACGGATCCGGTAGGACATGACACGCGTCGAATCGAACAACAGCTCGGCGGCACCCGGACAGACCGGGCCGGTCACCGACACACAGCAACCAGTAGAAGTGGTCATCGTGACCGGCTTGTCCGGCGCGGGCCGCGGCACCGCCGCGCGGGTATTGGAGGATCTCGGCTGGTACGTGACCGACAACCTACCGCCCGAACTGATCGGGCGGATGATCGAGCTCGGCGCCGCGGCAGACCCGCCGATCCGGCGGCTGGCCCTGGTGATGGACGTGCGCAGCCGGTTCTTCACCGGTGAGCTGTCCGGTGTCACCGAGCAGTTGCGCGCGGCGGGCATCCGCACACGTGTGCTGTTCCTCGAGGCCTCCGACGACGTGCTGATCCGGCGCTTCGGGTTCGCCAGGCGCAGGCATCCGCTGCAGAGCGACAGCCCCGACGGCACGCTCTCGGCCGGTATCACCGCCGAGCGGGTCCGGCTCTCGTCGGTCAAGGCCGCCGCCGACCTGGTCATCGACACCACCGAGCTCTCGATCCACCAGCTGCACCGCAAGCTGGAGGAGGCCTACGGGGCTGGCGCGCCAGCGGCACTGCAACTGACGGTGCAATCGTTCGGCTTCAAGTACGGTGTTCCCCTCGACGCCGACATGGTGCTGGACGTGCGATTTCTGCCCAATCCGCATTGGATTCCCGAACTGCGGGAACACACCGGACAGGAATCGATGGTCAGCGACTACGTGTTGTCGAGGCCGGGCGCGCAGGACTACCTGCGCACCGGCGAGCACCTGGTCGACCTGACCACGACGGGATACCGCCAAGAGGGGAAGCGATACATGACGGTGGCAGTGGGCTGCACCGGCGGTAGGCATCGCAGCGTCGCGATCGCCGAGGCGCTCGGCGAGCGCATCGGCGACGACACCGCACACACGGCGGTCGACGTCGTGCGCGTGGTCCATCGGGATCTGGGGCGCGAATGAGTGGAGACGACACCGACCCAGCCGTCGTCGCGCTGGGCGGCGGACACGGGCTGTACGCGACACTGACCGCGGTGCGCAGGCTGACCAGGCAGATCACCGCCGTGGTCACCGTCGCCGACGACGGCGGGTCGTCGGGCAGGCTGCGCGGCGAACTCGGCATGCTCCCACCCGGTGACCTGCGGATGGCGCTCGCCGCGCTGTCCGAGGACACCGACGGGGTCTGGACCACCACCGTGCAGCACCGCTTCGGCGGCACCGGCGCGCTGGCCGGGCACTCGGTGGGCAATCTGATCCTGGCCGGGCTCACCGATGTCCTCGGTGACCCGGTCGCCGCGCTGGACGCGGTGGGTTCGCTGCTGCGGATCACCGGCCGGGTGTTGCCGATGTCGCCGATTCCGCTCGACATCGAGGCCGAAGTGTCCGGGCTGGAATCGGATCCACGGATCGGCCGGTGCGTGCGCGGTCAGGTTGCGGTGGCCACCACGCCGGGTAAGGTCCGGCGGGTGCGGCTGATTCCGTCCGATCCGCCTGCCGGTCCGGAGGCCACCGCGGCCATCGAGCACGCGGATGTCGTTGTGCTGGGCCCGGGTTCGTGGTTCACCAGCGTCATCCCGCATGTCCTGGTGCCGCAGCTGCGGGACGCGTTGGTGCGCACCGCGGCGCGCAAGGTACTCGTACTGAATCTGGCCGCGGAGCCGGGGGAGACCGCCGGCTTTTCCGCGGAGCGTCATCTGCATGTATTGTCCCAGCACGCAGCGGATTTCGCGGTCGATGACGTGCTTGTCGACTCGGCGTCGGTGCCCGAGGGGCGGCAACGGGAACATGTGGCAAGAGCCGCCGAACAGTTGCGTGCACGGGTAACGTTCTGCGATGTCGCCGAGCCGGGAACGGATCGGCATCATCCCGGAAAACTTGCCGCCGCACTGGATCAGGTGATCCGGTCGCCGCGGCCGCAACTGGCAGGGCTTCGAGTCGAGGGACGGCACACGGGATCGGGTGTGCGTTCCGGGTCGGTGGGAAAGGAGCGCGTCTCGTGGCGATGACAGCCGAGGTGAAGGACGAGCTGAGCAGGCTCGTGGTGTCGCAGGTCAGCTCGCGCAAAGCGGAGTTGTCGGCGTTGCTGCGGTTCGCCGGTGGCCTGCACATCGTGGGGGGCCGGGTGATCGTGGAAGCCGAAGTGGACATGGGGTCCATCGCGCGGCGACTGCGCCGGGAGATCTTCGAGCTCTACGGTTACGGCTCCGATGTGCACGTGCTGGGTGCGGGCGGGTTGCGCAAGACCTCCCGTTACGTGGTGCGGGTGTCGAAGGAGGGCGAGGCGCTGGCGCGCCAGACCGGCCTGCTCGACGTGCGCGGCAGGCCGGTGCGCGGACTACCCGCCCAGGTGGTCGGCGGCAGCATCGGTGACGCCGAAGCCGCCTGGCGTGGCGCGTTTCTGGCGCACGGATCGCTCACCGAGCCGGGACGGTCCTCGGCCCTCGAGGTGAGTTGCCCCGGTCCGGAGGCGGCGCTGGCGCTGGTCGGCGCGGCGCGGCGGCTCGGGATCACCGCCAAGGCCCGCGAGGTGCGCGGCACCGACCGGGTGGTGGTGCGCGATGGCGAGGCCATCGGCGCCCTGCTCACCCGGATGGGCGCCCAGGACACGCGTCTGACCTGGGAGGAACGGCGGATGCGCCGCGAGGTGCGCGCCACCGCCAACCGGCTGGCCAACTTCGACGACGCCAACCTGCGCCGCTCGGCACGCGCGGCCGTCGCCGCCGCGGCCAGGGTGGAGCGGGCGCTCGAGATCCTGGCCGACGACGTGCCCGACCATCTCGCCGCGGCGGGCAAGCTGCGTGTGCAGCACCGGCAGGCCTCGCTCGAGGAGCTCGGTCAGCTCGCCGACCCGCCGATGACCAAGGACGCGGTCGCGGGCCGCATCCGGCGGCTGCTGTCGATGGCCGATCGCCGGGCCAAGGACCTCGGCATCCCCGACACCGAGTCGGCGGTGACCGCGGAACTTCTCGACGACGCGTAACAGCCGTATTCGCCACTGGCTGTGGCGAATACGACGTTTGGGGCAGAGCGGTCATGCACGATCGCTCTGCCCTTTACTCTGGGTGGTCCATAGGCAGCTGGCGGTCCTCACGCAGCTCGGTTCTGCTGACGTGAACGGCCAGGTGGCTACTAGTCTGGGAACGGTCGGAACGAATCCGCTACAGGTGAGGAGCGACAAGTGACTGTCCGGGTAGGTATCAACGGCTTCGGCCGGATCGGCCGGAATTTCTTCCGCGCCGTGGAAGCCCTGAAAACTGTCGGCGAGACCGACATCGAAATCGTCGCGGTCAACGACCTCACCGACATCAACACCCTCGCCACGCTGCTGAAATACGACTCCATCCTGGGTCGGCTGCCCCAGCAGGTCTCCGTCGACGGTGACACCATCGTCGTGGGCGAGCAGCGCATCAAGGCCCTGGCCATCAAGGAAGGCCCGTCCGCGCTGCCCTGGGCGGACCTGAACGTGGACGTGGTCGTGGAGTCCACCGGCATCTTCACCGCCGCGGAGAAGGCCAAGGGTCACCTGTCCGCGGGCGCCAAGAAGGTCATCATCTCCGCGCCGGCCACCGGCGACGACATCACCATCGTCATGGGCGTCAACGACGACAAGTACGACGGCACCCAGAACATCATCTCCAACGCCTCCTGCACCACCAACTGTCTCGGCCCGATCGCCAAGGTCCTCAACGACGCCTTCGGCATCGAGCAGGGCCTGATGACCACCGTCCACGCCTACACCCAGGACCAGAACCTGCAGGACGCGCCGCACAAGGACCTGCGCCGCGCCCGCGCCGCCGCCCTGAACATCGTGCCCACCGGCACCGGCGCGGCCAAGGCGATCGGCCTGGTGCTGCCCGAACTACAGGGCAAACTCGACGGCTACGCGCTGCGCGTTCCGGTACCGACCGGTTCGGTCACCGACCTCACCGCTACGCTGTCCAGGCCGGTTACTGTCGAGGAGGTCAACGCCGCGATGAAGGCTGCCGCCGACGGGGCGATGCAGGGAATCCTCAAGTACAACGAGGACCCGATCGTCTCCAGTGACATCGTCACCGACCCGCACTCGTCCATCTACGACGCGCCGCTGACCAAGGTCATCGGCAACGAAGTCAAGGTGGTGTCGTGGTACGACAACGAGTGGGGATACTCCAACCGCCTGGCCAACCTTGTCGATCTCGTGGGTAAGTCTCTCTGAAAATATGACTGTCAAAACACTCCAAGACCTCCTGTCCGACGGCGTCGAAGGCCGTGGCGTCCTCGTGCGCTCCGACCTCAACGTGCCGCTCGACGAGCAGGGACAGATCACCGATCCGGGCCGCATCATCGCCTCGGTGCCCACCATCCAGGCGCTGGTCGAGGCCGGCGCCAAGGTGGTCGTGATGGCCCATCTCGGCCGTCCGAAGGGCGAGCCCGACCCGAAGTTCTCGCTGGCCCCCGTGGCCGCGAAACTCGCCGAACTGCTGGGCCGCAATGTCCAGCTCGCCGGTGACGTGGTGGGCTACGACGCGCTCTCGCGTTCGGAGGGCCTCACCGACGGTGACGTGCTGCTGCTCGAGAACGTGCGCTTCGACCCGCGCGAGACCAGCAAGGACGAGGGGGAGCGGGCCAAGCTGGCCGCCGCCTTCGTCGAGCTGGTCGGCGACGACGGCGCCTTCGTCTCCGACGGCTTCGGTGTGGTGCACCGCAAGCAGGCCTCGGTCTACGACGTGGCCCAGCAGCTCCCGCACTACGCGGGCACGCTGGTCGCCGCCGAGGTCGACGTGCTGCGCAAGCTCACCGAGGACCCGGCCCGCCCGTACGCGGTGGTGCTCGGCGGCTCCAAGGTCTCCGACAAGCTCGCCGTGATCGAGGCGCTGGCCCCCAAGGTCGACACCCTGGTCATCGGTGGCGGCATGTGCTTCACCTTCCTTGCCGCCCAGGGCCTTTCGGTGGGCACCTCGCTGCTGCAGGAGGAGATGATCGACACCTGCAAGGGTCTGCTCGAGCGCTTCGGCGACGTGCTGCACCTGCCCGTCGACATCGTCGCGGCCGACAAGTTCGCCGCCGACGCCGAGTCGAAGACCGTCGCGTCCACCGAGATCCCCGACGGCTGGATGGGTCTGGACATCGGCCCCGAGTCGGTGGCCCGGTTCTCCGCGCTGCTCACCGAGGCCAAGACCGTGTTCTGGAACGGCCCGATGGGCGTGTTCGAGTTCGAGAAGTTCGCCGACGGCACCCGCGGCGTCGCCGAGGCCATCGTGACCGCCACCGGTAAGGGCGCGTTCACGGTCGTCGGCGGTGGCGACTCGGCCGCGGCCGTGCGCACCCTGGGCCTGCCCGAGGACGGTTTCTCGCACATCTCCACCGGTGGTGGCGCGTCCCTGGAATACCTGGAAGGCAAAGAGCTGCCCGGTATTTCGGTACTGGAGGCCTGAGCCATGGCCGCACGCAAGCCGCTCATCGCGGGCAACTGGAAGATGAACCTCAACCACCTCGAGGCCATCGCGCTGGTGCAGAAGGTGGCCTTCGCGCTGCCGGACAAGTACTTCGCGAAGGTCGACGTGGCGGTCATCCCGCCGTTCACCGACATCCGTAGCGTGCAGTCGCTGATCGAGGGCGACAAGCTCCTGCTCACCTACGGTGCGCAGGACGTGTCGACCCACGAGTCCGGTGCCTACACCGGCGAGGTCAGCGCGGCCATGCTGGCCAAGCTCGGCTGCACCTTCGTGGTGGTCGGGCACTCGGAGCGCAGGCAGTACCACAGCGAGGACGACGCGACCGTGCTGGCCAAGGCCAAGCAGGCGCTGAAGCACGGGATCACTCCGATCGTGTGCATCGGTGAGGGTCTGGGCGTGCGCGAGGCGGGCACGCACGTCGAGTACAACCTCGAGCAGCTGCGCGGTTCGCTGAAGGGGCTCTCGGCCGAGGAGATCGCGAAGGTCGTCATCGCCTACGAGCCCGTGTGGGCCATCGGCACCGGCAAGGTCGCCTCGGCCGCCGACGCGCAGGAAGTGTGCGGCGCGATCCGTGGCGAGCTGGAGAAGCTGGCCTCGCCGGAGGTCGCCGCGGGCGTGCGCGTGCTCTACGGCGGGTCGGTCAACGCCAAGAACGTCGGCGAGCTGGTCGGCCAGACCGACATCGACGGCGCGCTGGTGGGCGGTGCCTCGCTCAAGGGTGACGAGTTCGCCACCCTCTCGGCGATCGCCGCGGGCGGCCCGCTGCCCTGATCGGGTATCGAACGCCGAAGGGCCGGACACCGCGAATCGGTGTCCGGCCCTTCGTTTTCCGCGACTACTGGGCGCGCAGGACCAGGCCGTAGCCGTTGTCGTTGCGCAGCGTGAGCTGATCGGCGTCGATGGTGGCGGTGGTGCGGCCGTCGAGCGCCTGCAGAACGTTCTGCTCGACCTCCATCACGTCGGGCGCGCACATCATCCGGGTGGTGGCCACGGCGAAGTTCACCGCGTCGCCCGGGCCAACACCCGCGGTCCCGGTGATGCGGTTGCAGCCCGCCATCCCGGCGACGGTGCCGCCCTCGCCGATGGTCAGATTCGGGCTCACCTCGTCGAGCACGGTCGAGCGGATCTGTCCCTCCGGGGTGAGCATGGTGGTGACGATCCAGGTGGTGCCCAGCAGCGGCCGGTCCGGGTCGACCACCTTCTTGTCGGTGAGGTGCACGGTGACGGTCTCGCCGGTCAGCGTCAGCCGGTCACCGTCGAGGCGCCAGCGCGGGCCGGATTCCAGGAACGAGTTCTGCCAGGTGTCGGCGCGTTCGCGGCCGCCCGCGCAGGCCATCAGCGTGCCCGCCAGCGGGGAGGTGCGCAGGAGGTGATCGCTCAGGTCGACGGTGCCGCTGCTGGTGTTGCAGCCGGAGTTCGCCGAGATGCGCCCGTCGGCGAAGGTGAGTGTCATCGGGCCGCCGCCGGGGATGGTGTCGCCGTCGACCTCGGTGGAGACATAGGTGTGGCCCATCGGGGTCGCGGTGTCGTCGGTGGTGTCCCCGGAATCGGCGGACGAACACGCGGTGGCCGCGGTGGCGGCCAGCACACACAGCGCGGCGAAGCGGAGCAGGGTTGCCGACATGTGCGCCATCGTACGTGCCGGGTCGTCGTGATCCGGGGAGCGACGAGAGCGCGAGCAGCCGCGGCGACGGCGGTTTTCGCGCACTGTGCGCCGAATCCATCGCCGGATCTCCCGGCGACGCCGCCGTCGCCGCAGCGGTGACGGTGTGGTCGCCGGGGATATGCTCGGCGGGTGACCAGCGCGCCCGTGAAGCCGATTTCCACCTGGGCGCCGCTGCGTTCGCCGGTGTACCGGGCGTTGTGGATCGCCCAGCTCGTGTCGAATCTGGGCACGTGGATGCAGACCGTCGGCGCGCAGTGGATCCTGGTCGACCAGCCCAACGCGGCGGCGCTGGTGTCGTTCGTGCAGACCGCGCTCGCGTTGCCGGTGATGTTGCTGTCGATCCCGTCCGGCGTGCTCGCCGACCTCGTCGACCGGCGCAGACTGCTGCTCGGCGCCCAGACCGGGATGGCTCTGGCCTCGCTCACCCTCACCGTCTTCACCGCCACCGGGCACACCACCCCGGCCGTGCTGCTCACGCTGCTGTTCCTGCTCGGCTGCGGCCAGGCGCTCACCGCCCCGGCCTGGCAGGCGATCCAGCCGGAGCTGGTCCCGCGCGAGCAGATCCCGTCGGCCGCCGCGCTGGGCAGCATGAGCGTGAATATCGGTCGCGCGGTTGGGCCCGCCGTGGCCGGGGTGATCGTCGCGGTCGCCGGGCCGACGGTGGTGTTCGCCTTCAACACGCTGTCGTTCGTCGGCATCGTCGCGGTGCTGCTGGTGTCGACCTGGCAGACCAGCCCGCACACCCTGCCCAGCGAGCGCCCGCTGGCCGCCCTCCAGGCAGGCACCCGCTTCATCCGCGCCGCGCCCGCGATCCGGCGGGTGCTGTTCCGCGCGATCCTGTTCATCGCCCCCGCCAGCGCGGTGTGGTCGCTGCTGCCGGTGATCGCGCACGACCGCCTCGGCCTGGCCTCCGACGGTTACGGCCTGCTGCTCGGCGCGCTCGGCCTCGGCGCGGTCTGCGGCGCGCTGGGTTTGTCGCGGCTGCGGGTGCTGTTCACCCCGACCCAGCGGCTCGCGCTGGCCGCCGTGTTGTTCGGGATGGGCGCGGTCGCCACCGCCCTGGTGCACAACGTGGTCATCGTGGTGATCCTGCTGGTCGGCGCGGGCCTGGCCTGGCTGCTGGCCATGGCGACGCTGAACTCCACCATGCAGCTGCTGCTGCCGGCCTGGGTGCGCGCCCGCGGCCTGTCGGTCTACATGCTGGTGTTCATGGGCGGCCAGGCCATCGGCTCACTGCTGTGGGGCCTGGTCGCCGGCGCCTACGGTGCCGTCACCGCCCTGCTCGTCGCGGCGGGACTGCTGGCCTGCTGCGCGGTGAGCACGATGTGGTGGCCGATCCGGCACAACGTCGAGGACATCGACCTCTCACCCGCCGCCTTCTGGCCCGAACCGCAGCTGGTGGTCGAACCCGATGCCGCCGACGGGCCCGTCCTGGTCATGCGCGGCTACGACGTGCCGCCCGCCGAGGTGCCCGGCTTCACCGCCGCCATGGCCATGGTCGGGCGCTCCCGGCAGCGGACCGGCGCCATGGAATGGCGGCTCTACCGCGACGTCGGCGTGGTCGACCGCTATGTCGAGGCGTTCGTGGTGCGCTCCTGGGCCGAGCACATGCATCAGCACCAGGTGCGCCTGACCGCCCGCGACCGGGAGATCGAGGAGACCGTCGCCCACTATTCGGCGGGCCCCGACACCGTCTCCCACCTGGTCGCGGTCGAGCCTGGTTAGACCAGTCGGCCGCAGACCACCTAGGATGAACGCCATGTCGCTGTTCCTCGATATCCTCCTTGTGATCACCAGCGTGCTGTTGGTGCTGCTGGTGCTGCTGCACCGCGCCAAGGGCGGCGGCCTGTCCAGCCTCTTCGGTGGCGGCGTCCAGTCGAGCCTGTCGGGCTCCACGGTTGTCGAGAAGAACCTCGACCGCATCACCATCTTCGTCGGCCTGGTCTGGCTCATCGCGATCCTCGGCATCGGCCTGGAGATCAAGTTCGGCTGATCACGCCGCATTCCCCCTTTTTTCGCGCCCTACCGGCTGTTTTCGTGCAGTCGGTAGGGTGTCGTCATGAGTGGTGGGGGATTGATTCCGGATGTCGTCGACGCGGACACCGAGCGGCGCCCGACGTGGTGGACGGTTGTCTCGTGGGTGATCGTCGCGCTGGTCGCGGTGTGCTGTCTCGCCTTCCTGTGGGCCGTGCTCAGCCGGGGCGACTGGCTCGACCGGGGTCTCGTTCTGGCCCTGCTCGGTCTGGTGTGGGCGGTATGGACCATCGCGGGGTGGGTCGCCGATCGGGCCGGACGTGTCAGCCTGCTCGCACCCCTGCTCGCGGTGCTCACGCTCGGCGCGGCCTGGAGCGGACTGCCGCAGCGTCTCGGTTGGATGCTGTCGGAATCGGCATTCGAACAGGCCGCCCGCACCTGCGCGGCCGACGACGGTGACCGCCGGATCGGCGTCATCGAGGTCAGCACGATCTCCGCGGCCGACGACGGCTGCCTCCTGTGGGTGCCGCACATGGGCCTCGTCGGCCCGGCAGGCTTCGCCTACATGCCGAACGGGGAACCGCCCGTGCGCACCGGCGAGTACGAGGCGAAGTACACGCACCACGAAGGGCCGTGGTATCGCTTCCGGTACTGACCTCAGCCGAGTAGCCGCCGCGCCGCACCCGCGATCGCGCTTTCGCTCAGCAAGACGGTCTCGGCGGCGGGCCCGAGCGGCACGAAGCTGTCCTCACTGGTGACCCGGGCGAGCGTGCCGGAATACCCCGCGTCGATCAACGCCGCGAACACCGACTCGGAAACCCCACCGCTGCGGCGTGTTTCGTCGGCCACCAGCACCCGGCCCGTGGCTCCGGCATGACGGATCAGATCATCGACCGGCAGCGGATTCAGCCAGCGCAGATCGAGCACCCGCACGTGAATCCCTTCCGCGACAAGCCGATCCGCGGTGCGCAGACTCATCGGCACCCCGTTGCCGAAGGTGACGATCGTCAGATCCGTACCCTCTCCGTAGACACGAGCACTCCCGATCGGCACATGCTCCGTATTCGGCGCGGCCACCCACGATTCGTCCCCCGGATGCAGATCCCGCGTGTGATACAGCGCGATCGGCTCGACGAACAGACACACCCGCCCATCCACCCGCGCCGCCGACACACACGTCCGCAACATCGCCGCCGCATCGTCGGCCCGCGCGGGCACGGCCACCACCACCCCGGGGATATCACGCAGTGCCGCAAGGGAATCGTCATTGTGGAAATGCCCGCCGAATCCCTTCTGATACGCCAGCCCCGCGATCCGCACCACCATCGGATTACAGAACTGCCCGTTCGAGAAGAACGGCAACGTCGCCGCCTCACCCCGAATCTGATCGGCCGCATTGTGCACATACGCGAGGTACTGGATCTCCGGGACCGGCACGAATCCGGCGAGCGCGGTGCCGAGCGCTGTCCCCAGGACGGCCTGCTCATCCAGCAAGGTGTCGAAGACCCGCCGCGAACCGAACCGCTTACGCAGCCCCTTCGTGACCCCGTAGACCCCGCCTTTGCGTCCGACGTCCTCGCCGAAGACGAGCACATCGGGGTCGCGCTCGAGGAGGTCGGCAAGGGTGTGGTTGATCGCCTGGGCGAGGGTCATCGGGTCGGATCGGTTGTCGGCTGGTGCGGGGGTATTGCCGGGGTCCACCGTCGTCCCGGCTCCGGCTCCGGCTCCGGCTCCGGCTCCGGCTCCGGCTCCGGCTCCGGCTCCGGCTCCGGCTCCGGCTCCGGCTCCGGCTCCGGCGGTGGCCCCCGCCTCGGTCGCTGTGGCGGCCTTGGCCTCGGTGACGGACCCGGCGCTGGTCGTGTCGTCAGGCACTGACTGCCCGGCAGTCCCTGCTCGTGCGTTGCGGGGACCTCCGCGTCGCAGGACGTCCGCGCGGACCGCCTCCGGGTGTGCCGGTGCGAGCGGCGCGATCACCGCGGCAGCGGAGTCGAGTCGCGACTCGTGAACCACCTGATCGGCGACCTCCCGCACCCGAGCACCGACCCGGTCATACCGCGCGAGAAGCCCAGCCGCATCGGCGATCCCCGCCGAGATCAGGTACCGCGCGGTGCCGAGCAGCGGATCATGGGCGAGATCAGCGGCGATCTCGCACGGACGCCGATAGGAGGCTTCGACATCGGACCCCGCATGCCCACCGAGCCGCACCATCCGCAGATGCAGAAACACCGGCCTCCGCCAGGTCCGCACCAACGCGACCGCGTCCTCGGCCGCACCGAGCACATCGGGCAGATCGGTCCCGTCAGCCGCCAGATAGGTGAGTCCGGGACGCGGACCGTAAGCGCGTTCGATCCACTCCGGCGGCGTCGGCACACTGATCCCCAGCCCGTTGTCCTCACAGACGAACAGCACCGGCATCGGCACCCCCTGCTGCGAGGCGTGCACAGCGGCATTGATCGCCCCCGCGGCGGTCGAATGATTCGCCGAGGCGTCCCCGAAACTGCACACCACCACCGCATCCGCCGGCCACCGACACGAAACCCCCAGCCGCGCAGCCCGATCCAGCGCGAACGCCAACCCGACCGCCCGCGGCAGATGCGAAGCGATGGTCGAGGTCTGCGGAATGATCGACGCGTCCCGACTCCCGAACACCTTGTGCCGCCCACCGGAAATCGGATCCGCCGCGGCCGCCACCACCCCCAACAGCACATCACGGACCGGATCCACCCCCGCGATCTGCCCGCACCGCTGCACGAAGAACGCCCCCGACCGGTAGTGCAACAGCGCGGGATCATCCACCCGCAACGCCGCCGCCACCGCCGCATTCCCCTCGTGCCCCGACGACCCGATGCTGTAGAACCCCTGCCGCGCCACCCCCAACCGCCGCGCCGCCAGATCCAGATGCCTGCTGGTGACCTGCGAATCGAACAGCTCCAGCCCGAACGCCGCATCGATCGCGTCCGCGGCGTCGACCGGGCTCGGCGCGGGTAGTCCGGCCAGCGCGGCCCGGAACACCGCATCGAGATCGAGCCCACCCCGCACCGCTTCGCCCATCGCTCACTCCTCGCCTGCCGCCGAGTCGTCGTGCCGAGAAACCGATGCTAATGCCGGATACGCGTCGCACCCCGCAGACTCAACTGCCACCCATGACATCGAGTACTTCCGGCGCCGCGAAGAACCGCTGCCGCCCCCGGGTCACCTCGACGAGAATGTCCGCGGCGACCAACTTCTCGACATTCGCCGTCGCCGCACGATGGGTGACCCCCAGCGCCGCCTTGGCGATATTGATGCTGATCACCGGCGACCGGAACAACTCGTCCACCAGCACCGGCAACAGCCCGGACGACCGTGCCGTGGCGACCCGGGCGCGCAGGTCCGAGCGCAACGCATCGAGCCGCACCGCCCTGGCCAGGCTGTCGCGCGCCTGCCGCTCGATCACCTCCAGAAAGAATTCGAACCACCCATGCCAATCACCCTCGGTCGAAACCCGCAGCAAGCCCTCGTAATAACGGTCGCGGCGCGGCTCGATGTACGAGGAGAGGTCCAGGAGCGGGGCAGGCAACAACCCCCACTCCACGAGCAGCAGCACGGCGAGCAGCCGTCCGATCCTGCCGTTGCCGTCGATGAAGGGATGCAGCGCCTCGAACTGATAGTGCGCCGCCGCGATGGCCAGCAGCGGTGGCAGTTCTCCATCGGCATGCAGGTACTTCTCGAACGAATCCAACCCCGGCCACAACTGTTCGACTGGAGGGGGTACGTAGGTGGCGGTCGAGATCGTGGAACCCGGTGGGCCGATCCAGTTCTGGCTGCGCCGGAACTCACCCGGGGTGGCATGGCCGCCACGCACTCCGGTCATCAGGATCCGATGCGCTTCGCGCAGCAGCGGCAGGCTCAGCGGGAGCCGGCGATCCTTGTCGAGCAGGTGGTCCATGGCGCTCATGTAGTTGAACACCTCCTGCACGTCACCGGCGGGTTTGGCGGGTCGCTCGGCCTCGTACATCGCGACATCGGACAATGACGCAACCGTGCCCTCGATCCGGCTCGACAGCACGGCCTCCCGTCGCACCAGCGCCCGCCCGAACAACTCGGGGCTGGGCAGACTGCGCCCGAGCCCCGCCAGCTCACCGACCGCGCGATCCGCGGTCGACAGCTGGCGGATCAGCGAGGGCGCCAGCGCGACCATCGGAGGCAACGGCGGCGGGACGAACGCCTGGTACCCGCGCTCCGCCCGCACCACATTCGCCCGCTGAGCAGGGGAGAAGTCCTCGAGTTCCATCCGCCGCCACCTTCGTGATCCGATGAGTGATACTTTTTCGACGAAAAGTATCACTCATGGAGTGTAGTGATACTTGGCTAGCATTGCCATGGAATAGTGCTACTTTACGGCCGAAAAGTAGCACTATTGACGGAGGCGCAGACTCGCGCTCTCAACGGGGATAGCCGACCGCCGTGCGGTGGTCTCCAGGCCGACCCCGTCGGCACTCGCCCGGGAGGGCGGGTAGGGTCCGATGGTCGGGGAAGTCCGGATGGAGGAGGGGACATGACGTCAGGCGGCCCAGGGAACCAGTTCGGATATCCGCAGCAGCCGGGTCCGTACGGAACACCCCAGCCCGGCCCCTACGGTGCCCCCCAGCCCGGCCCCTACGGTGCCCCCCAGCCGTACCCGCAGCAACCAGGCCACTACGCGCCCTCCCCGCAACCTGCCCCCTATGGCGCACCGCAGCCCTACCAGCCCGCGCCCTACGGCGCACCGCAGCCGTACACCCAGCAGCCCTACGGCCAACCGAACCCCGGCCACTACGGCGCCCCGCAGCCGAATCACGCTGCCCCACAGCCTCCTTCGCCCGCCGGGCCCGAAGAAGGCCCCGCGGTCCAGGCCTACCGCGCCGCAGTAGCCCAGCACATGAGCATGGGCGGCCTCCAGGTGAGCCAGAACTGGCTGGGCCCCGTCTGGTCCACGATCGGCATCGGCGCCGTCATCAAAAGCTCCCTCAACCCCATCGAACTGGCCGTCTGCGTCGGCTACGCCGGCGAAATCTCCCCCGCCACCGTCGCCGGCTTCACCCGCCAGGTAGACGAATTCGCCCGCTCCATCCGCCGCCCCAGCGCCTTCGCCGTCAAAGGCGGCGCCTGCGCGGTAGCCGCCCTCATCTCCGAACGAGTCCACCCCGCAGCCATCCCCGCCGTCACCAACAAACCCATGAGCTTCGGCACGGTAGTAGTCCCCGCCCTCATCGACCTCACCGCCCGCCACCTCCTCATCGCCCAAAACACCCCGATGATCGGCATGGCCCTCTGGGGCAGCGTGAAAGGTAAGGCCCGCCTCTACCTCCCCGAACCCCGAGCTGTTCTAGGCTGAAGACTCTAGTTTCGGCGAGAGAAGTGATGCACGGATCGGACCATTTGAACCGCTGATCGTCTCGACGTCGGCCGGGCGAAATACGGAGCGTATCTCTCGTTCTCGACAGCGGCGAGTATTCCGCGATCGCCGGCCGATCGTGGGTATCCTTTTCCATCGTAGAGCTACACGCTGGGAGCTGACTTGGTGGGAGGAACCCCCGGTTATAAACTCGAATCGAATAGCTGGTGCACGCAACCAGGCTGTCGACTCGACCAGATTTCAGTGCCAGGCATTTGATTCGATCACAGCGCGACTCGTCTATCCCCGAGAGCTGGAGTACTTCCATCGATTGAGAACGGTTGGCCAGATCAATCGTCATCGTTTCGAAAAGCGCAGCCATATTCGCCGCGAATACGCTGAAGAATCTAATCGATATGTAGGTCGGACCGGGAGGCCTGTCAAAACTGCGCAACCAATTCTGATAGAGATAAATTGTAGCACCATGGCCTGAACTTGAATCCAAATTACATCGGCAAATGCCCGTCTATCCGCGTGAACTCTGGATAATCTGAAGGGGGTTGTCATACCGGTTCCAAACACGTGCTGACCTGTTACAACGGATTTCCACTCGTTGTCGAGCTCTCCTTGGCCTACCTCGACGACCACCTGATGCTTGAGCCCGTGATCTCTGTGTGCCATCGGACCCTCGTATGTTCATCGCCTATTGTTTATACGCCGCAGCTGGGCGTCGCCCCATGGTCGGCGTAATTATAGTGCCCGCCAAACTTATTCGCTTGCTGTATCCCGCACCGTCCAAGCTCTATCCAGGTGGGCGAATAGCGAGTCGAAATCAGATATTGCAATTTCACAGAACTCTGGATCGAGTTCCGATATTTTCAGCGGAAGCTCTGAGTGATTTATGTCGAGCTGGGGAGCGAACTCTGTCGGCACCCGACACGGTTGAATCATCCAGTTCCTTCGTCGATTGTTTTCTACACACCAAGCCACAGGGCCTCTGTATGATACAACGCCATATCGAACTAATTCGCTAGTATTGCTTTCCTCTAACTTGTATCGCCATACAACAAAAGGGGGCGTTCGGCGCTTATTGTATTTATCGTAGCCCAAATCTATTCGCGCCCATTCTACTTCTCCGAGCTTTGAGAGGATTCTCAACACGTTGAAGCTCGGTGACTGATCCGGCGGCGCGGCTGTCATCGCCAGCTCATTCCGGGATTTAGGCTCCTCATGACACTCTGATAGTCTCCGAGTGGAATTGGGGTCTGGGAGAGTCGGGGGTCGTACGCGTACCGGCCGTCAGTGTACACCTCGTGGAATACGTACTGCTCCATGATTCTCCCCCCGTTTTCGGGTGTGGTCAGAGTGGTGCCCTGCGCGGGCTCATATCTAATAATACGCCCTTCGCCATCTGTTTGCCGCAACATCCATTCGGCGATTTCCGAGCAATCTGTCATCGGGTCATAGTTCCGATTCATGAGGTCGTCTAGCCGACTGTCCGTCGGGTGGTTTGGGTTAGGTGATCGGAATCGATACGCGCCGTCCTCGTCCCGACAGGGCGTTAGGCCTAATGGATCTGTCCATGTGAGGGGATTGTGTGGGTAGGTATTTGGGTTTGGTGAGGGTGCGAGACCGAGGGGGTCCTGGGTCAGGTACCGGCCGGTATCGGGGTCGTAATAGCGGTGGTGGTTGTAATGTAATCCCGTCTCGGAGTCGTATTGTTGGCCTTGGAAACGGTGGGGAGCCTCCGGACCAACCCATGTCATGAGCCCCCATAGGCTCGTGGTCGTCGTCGATTCGATCTCGCCGGTCGCAGGCTCCGACAGATGAGTTGGGGCGCCCTGGATATTCGTGACTATCACCCGGAATTTGTTATCATCCGCTTGGGTGAGAGGAACGTTAGTTGTGGGGTGGTTTGTCCAGGTTCGGGTTCGTGTGGTGGATGCTGTTGTGCTCGATTGCTCGGTGAGATGAAGGCCATCCCAGGTGAAGAGCATACGGGCGCCGCTGTCTTGGTGAAACTTCGTGGTTCTCCGACCGAATGAGTCGTACGTGTAAGCCCATATCGTCTTGTCGGGAGTGGTAACCTCGACGAGTTGATCGAAGGCGTTGTAGCGGTAGTGCCAGACAGTAGGTTTGCGCGAGACCCGGGTCTTATCTTTGCGGATAAGACGGCCAGCAACGTCGTAATGGTAGCGAATACGGCCAACGCGGATCAGGAGGTTATTTCGGTATTCCGATCTGGAACCTTCGGAGTGACCCTGGATATGGGGATGCGAGGGTACTGTCTGGTCGGGAACCTGAGCAGCGGTGATGTTTGATAGGGCGTCGTAGGAGTATCGCTCGGTTATGGCTAGGTTAGGGATTGTGATGTGAGTGATCCGGCCGATCACGTCGAGGGTGTAGTCCCGGCGGCGGTTGGTGGTCGGCGTTGTGATGGCGTGGCTGGTGATGTAGCCGTCTGAGCGCCAGTTGTAGTCATCGCGCTCGAGAAGCCGGGTGGGTGCACTGCTGTCGGGGTCTAGTTGGACGAGTTCGCGGCGCAGGGTGTGTCCGGCGGGGCTGTAGGTGTTGTGTTGGCCGATACCGGTGGTGTGCCAGCTGTTCTGGCGGCCCAGCAGGTCGTGGGTGAAGTCGAAGCGGTGGCCGTGGGTGGTGGCGGACGATACTTGACCGGTAACGGTGTGTTCATAGGTGGTCGTAGCTCCGCTCGGCGTCGTGTAGCCAGTTCTGCGGCCATGGTTGTCGTGGACGTAGGCCGTGGTGCGCCCGTCAACGTGTTGTGCCTGAAGCCTGCCCGCGGGTGTTCGGTCGAAGGTGACAGTGTGGGTCGTGGTGTCGTCGACGCCATTTCGGGCGGTGATTAGCTGCCCGGTTGGGGTGTAGGTGTTGGTGATCCATTCACCGGTGTCGGTGCTGACTCCGGTGAACCGGCCCAGGATGTCGAAGCTAAAGCGGCGTTGGACACCGGTCGGAGTGGTGATAACAGTCGGCCGGTTTAGCAAGTCGTAGCTGGACCGGGTGATCGCACCGTTGTAATCGGTTTCGACACTCACGTTGCCGATGACGTCGTATTCGTACGTCCAAGTGTCGCCGAGAGGGTTGGTGACCGTGACAAGGCGGCGTTGGGTGTCGTACGTGTATGCCGTGACGGTGCCGTCCGGGGCCACTTTGTTAGCAAGAAGGTCAAAGCTGCCGTAGGTGTAGCGGGTTACGGCGCCGATCTGGTTGGTATGGGCGAGTAGATTGGCTTCACCGTCATAGGTCCAGAACTGCGTCGCGCCCTCGGGGTCGGTGTGGGTGAGTAGGTTTCCTTCGACCGAGTACTGGTGTGTGTTGATGTTGCCGAGAGGGTCGGTAACTGCAGTGGGGCGGCCGAACACATCGCGGTCGATGTGAGTGATCGCGTTGTGGGGTTTGGTGATTCGGATCGGCAGGCCCGCATCATCAACCTCGATGAGGGTTGTGGCCCCGGTGGAGAGGGTGATCGATGCCGGTGCGCCGCAACGGTGGTGGGTGTAGGTGGTGGCGATGCCGTCGGCGTCGGTGACGCTGGTCAGGTTGCCGTGCTCGTCGTAGGTGCGGGCGATGGTCGAGCCGTCGACGTCGGTGACCAGGGACGGGCGGTGGGGTGCGGCGTAGCCGATGGTGATCGATTGCTGGTCCGGACGGCGGAGCAGGATCAGGTCGCCGTCGTCGTTGTAGAGGTAGATCGTGGTGTTGGCGTAGGCGTCTACGTGGCGGACCGGTTGGCGGTATTCGTTGTAGTCGGTCAGGGTGCTCGCGCCGCGGGGGTCGATGGTGTTGCGCAGGCACAGTTCTTCGTCGAATTCGAAGATGGTGGTGGCGCCGAGGGAATTCGTGTGATGGGTGCGGGTGCGGTTGAATCCGGGGACGTCCTCGTAGGCGAGGGTGGCCGAGAGGATTCCGTCGGTGCCGACCTGTTCGACGACGCGGCCGGAGGGGTCGTAGGTGTTGATCATTTCGGTGCCGCGGGAATCGCGCCAGGACAGCATGCGCGCGTCACTGTCGTAGCGGTACTGGGTCATGGCTCCGACACCGTTGATGACGGAGGTGAGGTTGCCTGCGGTGTAACCGAATTCGCGGACGCGGGTCGCGACGGGGGTGCCGTCGGATGCTGTTCCGGTGACGGTGAGTGTAGTGATGCGCCCGTCGGCGGTATCGATCTCGACGCGGTAGCCGCCGGTGTGAGTGATGTGGGCGGGGGTGCCGTCACCGTTGTAGTGGAAGCGGATCTGGTTGTGGTGGCGGTCGGTGATCTCGGTGATGGCGTAGTTGCCGAGTTGGGTGTCCAGGCCGGCCAGGGCGGGGTCGGGGTGGAAGCCCCAGGTGATCTCGCGTTCGGGGTCGTGGACGTGGTAGCCACCGGCTTCGGTGCGGGTCAGTGTCGCACGGATGCCCTTGTGCACGGGGCGGACCGGGACGTCGGGGGCGGTGTGGGGGAATTGCCAGAGTTCACCGTCGGGGCCGACGAATTTCACGCCGACCTGATCGACGACCACACGCATGTCCAGCGTCGCCGCCCAGGACGGGCCGAACCAGCGGCCGAACCGGTAGGACGAGCGGTGGCGGCGGGTCAGGACCAGCGCCAGGACACCGGGCAGGCTCACGTCGGTTTCGGGGAGGAGGAACTCGCCGGTCGCGGCGTCGACGGGGTCGCCGCAATCGATGGTTTGTTTGGTGGTTTTGTTCGCCTCCGGTGACCCGGTTTCCTTCTGGTTGGGTAGTTGGTTGTCGGTGTTGGCGGTGACGGTCGGATTGTTGGCCGGTTTGGTTTCCGGTGTCGTTGCGCTCGGGGTATCGGGGGTGGTGCCGGGGTCTTTGACCGTCGACGGAGTTGTCGGGGAATCGGTTTGTTTGACGTTCGACGGTGTTGTCGGGGAGTCGCTGTTCTTGGTGTTGGCGGGTTTGGTGGTGGTGATGTCGTCGGTGGTCTTGCCGCCTTTGGACGGGGTTTTCTTGAATGCTTTGGCGATGTCGCCGAAGGCGTTCTTCAACTGTTTGAGCAGTGGCTTGAGTTTGGCCATGGTTTTGGCCAGGCGGGAGAACAGTTTCGAGATCATCGCGACGGTCTTGGCGATGTAGGCGGTGGCTTGGACCGCGATCACGGGGGTGGCCAAGCCGAGGGAGAAGATGGCTTCGGCGGCCCAGACGGCGAGGCGGCCGACGGTTTGGGCGACCAGGTCGCGCACGGTTTCGCGGACCGCGGCGACGACACCGCCGGCGAGGCGGATCGCCGAGGCTGCGGTGGTGGCCGCGGTGTTGGCGGCGGTGAGCAGGTTGGTGGTGTTGGCGGCGGCGTTCTTGTAGGCGGTGGCGGTTTGGCCGGTCCAGTCGGCGACATCGGTGGTGACCGCTTGGTTTTGGGCGGTGGCGACTTCGCTGATGCGGGCCGCGACGTTGTCCCAGGTTTTGGCGTAGGCCTCGATCTGGGCGGGGTCGCCGGCGATCCAGTCCAGGGCGTCTTGCAGGGGTTGGCAGTGTTCGATCAGCCAGCCGACGCCGTAGGCGGCCAGGGTGCCCAGGGGGTCGACGACCAGTGATACGGCTTCGGCGGCCAGGCCGACCACGCCGAGGCCGACGTCGATCCAGGAGCCGCCGGAGATGGCGTCGGACAGGTCGGTGACCGAGGAGACCAGGCTGATTCCGGTGGACCAGTCGGTGGTGTCTTCTTTGGTGGCGATCAGGGGGTTGGCGGCCATCAGATGCCGGATTCCTGGGACTTCAGGGCGGCGGCGTTGGTGGTGTCGCGGGAGGTGAACGCGTCGGCGACCGCGGTGAGGTTCGAGCTGGTGTCACCAAAGGCGGTGATCGCGGCCTGGATGGCGTCGATGCCGTCGGTTTCGACGGAATCGACGAACAGGGGGCCGAGGAAGGCGCACAGTTTGCCGAAGGCGTCGGAGGGGGCCGAGACGGCTTGGGCGGCTTCCAAGGCTTCGGTCAATCCGGAACCAGCCGATGTGACGTTGGTGGCGTGGGTTTTGATCTGGTCGGGGGAGATGTTGATTTCCCCGGCACCGCCTGCACTTGTCATCGTTGTCCCACCCCCGGTGAAGCCCTGTGCCACCGGGTCGGAGATGCTCGCGACCTGCGGTGTCGATTCTGATCGGACCGGTCGTCGGCGCGGTGCGAGCCGGTGCGGACGATCGGTGGCACTTGGTGCCAGTCGCTCAGCGTAGCGGAATCGGGGGGCGGTTTCCGGTGTGGGGAATTCGACGGAACCTCGAGGAGGAACTGTGCGTCCAAGAGTGGTGAGCGTGGTGGGATGCGGGGGTCGTCAGCATCCCGGTCGATGAAGTTGAAGGGCGACGCTCCGTGGTCGTCCAAGCGTGCATGGGGTGCGCGTCTATCCGTGCACGTCGATATCGGCCAGGCGTGCGTGGAACCTTCGGCCAAGTGTGCATACAGCGCGCTGAACTGCAATGATAGCCTGATGACCTCAGAATCGATTATCGCTCGAAATGTGCGCACCAACGTCAGCGAATCGCTGGATGACACGCGAGTGGTGGCGATTGCGGGTGCTCGGCAGGCGGGGAAGAGCACCCTGGCGCGCATCGTCGCTGCGCAGCGGGAGCCCGTCCGTGCGTTGACACTCGATGATCCGGTCACCCTGCGGGCGGCGCTCGAGGACCCGACCGGGCTCATCGAGCACGAGGGGCTGCTGGTCATCGACGAGGTGCAGCGTGCTCCGGGGTTGTTCTTGCCGATCAAAGCCGACGTGGATATCGATAGCCGGCCAGGCCGATACCTCCTCACAGGGTCCGCGCAGATACTGGCGCTGAAGGATCTGCCCGACGCACTGCCCGGTCGGATGGAGACGATCGAGCTGTGGCCGTTCTCCCAAGGCGAGCTGGAGAACGGTCCCGATCGGTTCGTCGATGCTGCGTTCGAACTCGGGCCGCGGTTGGGTCGTGACTCTGCGCTGAAACGGCGCGACTACCTCGACCGGGCAGTGGTCGGTGGTTTTCCGGAAGCGGTGCGGCGCACTGAGCGCCGGCGCGCGGCGTTCTTCGAGAACTACCTCGACACGCTCATCAAGCGTGATGTCAGCGAACTCGTCGCCGTCGAACGCCCCACTCAGGTGCGCAAGCTGCTCCAGCTGCTCGCCGCACGTGCCGGTGGTCTGCTGGTCCCTGGAACCCTGGCGGGGGACCTCGAAGTTCATCGCACCACGGTTGCCCGGTACCTGGGTTTACTCGAGGCGGTGTTTCTGATCAAGTCGATTCCCGCGTGGTCCGGCGGGCCGGCCTATCGCGCCACGGGCACGCCCAAACTGGCGTTCGTCGACACCGGAATCCTCGGTCACCTACTGGGCCAGAGCCCGAGCCGCCTCGCGGACCCCGGCGGGGCGGCCGGCACGGTCCTGGAGAACTTCGTGCTGATGGAGTTGGCACGGCAACTCACCTGGAACAGCGAGCGAGTCACACTGTGGCACTACAGGAACAAGGACAAGGTGGAGGTCGACGCCGTTCTCGAAGCGGCCGATGGACGAGTCGTTGGTATCGAGGTGAAGGCCGCTTCGACGCTGCAACGTCGGGACTTCTCTGGTCTGCATCATCTGGCCGCCCGGCTCGGTGATCGCTTCGTCGCAGGCTACGTTCTCTACACCGGCCAGCACTCGCTGCCCTTCGGTGACCGGCTCAGGGCGCTTCCGATCGATGCGCTCTGGCACTGTGCTCCTTGATGTCTTCCGCCTCGGCCGGATTGTGGAGATTCGGGAGGTTCTGTGGGTGGGGGTCGCGGTGTATTCTTGGCGCCGAACTGCGGTGCGCCGGGGGCGCAGTGGCGGGGGTTCGGCTTGCGGTGGTGGATGCCGCGCAGGCGCGGATGGGGATCTGAGGAGATTCGTGCGGAACGGTCGAGTACTGGGTGCGGCGCTTGCCGGGGTCTGTCTGCTGGGTGTCGTGGGATGTGACGAGACGGTCGACGGGACCGCTACCGCACCGACTACGACCGTGCGCGACATCGACGAGATCGAGGTCTACAACCCGTGCACGGAGCTGAGTGCTGACGTGCTGCGGGCTACGGGGGTGGATCCGGCGTCGAAGCGGACGGTGACGGATCCGCCGTCGGGGCCGGCGAGTTGGCGGGTGTGTTCGTGGTATCCGGCGGGGGATCCGTACGTTCTCACTGTTGCCTCTTCCAGCCACACGATCGACGAAACGCGTGCCAAGGAATCTGTCACCGTTCTTCGTGACACAACGGTGGGCGGTCGGTCGGGCATAGTCTTCCGCGAGAAGTCGAACCCGGACGGATGCTATGTGGCATTCCCTGCCGAGCAGGGGATGTTCGAGGTCTACGCGTCGTGGCTGTCCAACGGGGCGAAGGACGTGGACTCTTGCGCGCTCGCCGCACGGCACGCCGATGATCTCGAGCCGCATCTTCCTGAGTAGAACACGTCACCTTGACTGATAGTGAGTGGGGGCTGCACGCCGATGGCTGATGGACTCGATAAGGACATCGCACAGTGGAAAACGTTGAAGCAGCAAGCAATTGCTGGCGAGTTCAGCATGGAGAACGGTATCGGTGAGGCGCTTCGGGCGGCGTGTGCCACTTATGCGGGCAAGCTCGAGAAGTTGAAGGAAGACGCTCGCTTTCTCGAACACCTGACCGGATACGGGGGGTTCCCCTCGGCCGATGTCTTGAAGCAGAAGTTTCAGAACAAAGCCGTCAACGGTGAAGCCGACAACACGACGGACTCTGCTGTGAAGCGACTTACTCAGCACATGGAAATCGCAGAACTCATGCGTGACACCTACGCCGCCGCGATCGGCAAACTCAAGGACTCCGACCAGAAGAGCGGCACCCAGCTCGGTCAGAAGGAAGGGGAGATCTGATGGTCTTCCCGTTCGCGGTGGCCCTCCCCGCCATCATCACCATCGGTGGCGCCAAGGTCTACGACAACTACTCCCAGTCCTCCGAGAACGCCGATCAGCAGAAGTCGCGGAATCAGGACGCGAACAACGAGTTCGGGAACGACAAGCAGGTCATCAGTACCGAGCGGTCGATGTTGCAGGGGCGCTTCGACGGGCAGTACGCCGGGAAGAAGGTCGCCGACCACGAAGACTTCGATCAGTGGTCGCATCAGGACATCTGGGATGCGTTGCAGGGCAACAACGGTAAGCCTGCCGTGAAGGCCAGCGACATCAACTCCGGTGCCAACGGGTGGCGGCGGCTCGACGAGGGGGAGGGTGGTAACGGCGGGATGCGGGAGGCCGTCAGTACTTTCCGCAAAGAAGTCGACCGTGCCATTCAGGATCACTGGCAGGGCAAGTCGGCCACGGCGGCGATGGAGAGTACGCGTGCCTACGGGACCGAGGCCGAGAAGCTCGCGCTGACCTTCGAGATGGTGGCCAACAGCATCGATCTGCTCGAAACGGCTCTGGGACACGCGAAAACGGCTGTCGGTGAACCGGAGGACGTGTCCGCCTTCGACAAGGCGGTCGCGATGATTCCGGGTACGGGGCTGCTGAAGACGGCGAAGTACCGGGCCGATGAGTCGTCGAAGGCGGCGCAGGAGGTGATGAAGACCGTGTACCAGCCTGTCGCGAAGGATGTCGACGAGCACACGCCGGTCCTCGCGCCTGCCGTGAGCACCTTCAAGTCCGATACGACCGATCCGGGCGGCGACAAGCCGAACAGCAAGGGCACCGACGATCCGTCGGACACCGACAAGCCGAAGACGACGACCACCCCGGAGACGCCGACCACCCCGTCCGGGACGGACCCGGAAGACACCGATCCCGACGACACGGACGACACCGACGATCCGGAAGACACCGAGACCGAGACCCCGGAGACCACCGACCCGGACACCACCACGCCCGCGGGCACGACCCCGGACACCACGACACCGGCGGGTGTCACGCCGAGCACGCCCGGTGGCGGATCGCCACTGGGCACCGGTGGTAGTCCCGGCGGCGGGTCGCCGGGTGGAACGCCGAGCGGGACACCCGCGGGCACCCCGGTCGCCGGAGTGCCCGGCCAACCGGCAGGCACGGGTGCGGCGGCGCGCGGTGGCGCAGGCACGAGCAGCGGTCGCAACGGTATGCCGGGCATGGGCGGTATGGGTGCCGGTGGCGCGCGCGGCAAGGGTGACGACGACAGCGAGCACAAGATTCCCGACTACCTCATCCAGGATCGCGAGACCGAACTGCTCGGCGTGCAGCCGCGCGTGCTGCCGCCGGGTGGGGTGATCGGCGAATGACCGGGTCGACCTGGCAGATGGAAGGTCTCACCTTCACCATCGCCCTCGAAGCGCTCGGCCGCGACCGGCTGCCCTATCCGCTGAGCTGGTTCCCGCGCGATCTGGAGTTTCCCGGCGACCTCGAACGCAGTCGCGCCACCGCCGCACAGCGCCTCGCAGGACGGTTCGACGAGACGCTCTACAGCGCGCTCGCGGTGCTGCTCGAACCGGAGCTGCGGATCGAGGTGTACGGGTTCTACGGGCCGGACCAGTCACAGGTGGTCCGGATCCATGCCGGAATCACCGGGCACACCGCCACTTTGGCTGTGCAGCGACCCGGCCCCACCCGCGAGTACGGCACCGACATCACGGTGAGCACCCATCAGTCGCATCGGATCGCGGCCGAGGTGATCGCCAGGGTGCCCAGGCTCTCGGCGGGGACGCACCGGCCGTTCCACGGACGGCGCAGCGATATGGAGCAGCAGACCTACGGGCGTCATCCCACCCGGCTCTCGCCGGTCGAGGAGATGCAGCGGTTCTTCCGGCGCGAACGCATCGGGATGGGGGAGATCACGGTGCTGCCCGGCTTCGCCCTCGACTCCAAGCCCACCGACGACGGTCGCGCCTTCCTCTGGCTCGACTACCCGAACGACGGCCGCTACCTGCTGCACGAGCTCAGCGCGGACGACATCTCCATCGCCCCCGGCCCGCCCGACGAATTGCTGCGGCAGCTCCAGGAGCGGATCGACGCCACGATGCGCGCGCTGCGTCCGGCTCCGCGCGACACCTACTACGACGACGAGGACGATCCGGAAGCGGAGTACTTCCAGCGTAAGAGCTGGTTGGTGTGATCGAGCGGTGAGACTGCCCCAGGCCGGGTCGTGGATGTTGCGCAGAGCGTTGTCGGAGTTCGTGGCGGGGTGGGAACAGCCGTGCCGGGAGGATTCTTCCTACGCGTAGGGGCCAGTATGTCGTCGAGCCGGCCTTGCGGAGTGACTCCACCGCGTGAGCTGTTGTCTGCATGGCCAATCGGCTTGTGGCACGTCGTGTCTGCCCCGGACCGGTTGTTGGTCGGCGTCGAGCCCGCTCTTGCGAAGGACGGTATTGGTCGCTAGCGTGACTTCCTGAACACAGTGTGGGGAACGGGGGAAACATGGCTGCCGCAACAGATCTCGGACTCGATCTGATGCCACTCAGGGGTTTCGACGACGTCGGCCGACAGGGCGCGATGGTATGGATGAGACCGGTCTGACGTTTCCGTGCTGAGTCTTAGTCATGCCGAGGACTGCGGCCGAAGATCTGAGGCCATGTTGTGGGTAGGGTCGGCCGCAGCTGGGAGACGTCGGCTACCGGTCGCACGTCAGTGACTGTGATGAAATCATTTCTGAAATTCATGCTGTTTGGAGAGGGCGAGGTATGGGTGTATTGAGCGAGGGAAGCTTCCTTTTTGACTCAGATCGTACTGCTGAGCTCAAGAATTCGCTGTCGCAGGTGTTTGCGGAGCTGTATTCGGTTACCGCGAATGATTCCGATAAGTCGGAGACTCCTTCTGGATTGAGCGGAACAAGCGTCGCCCAGGCTTGTACCGATGCGACGTCTGCCGTAGGTAATGTCTCGTTCCGATTGGGGCTGAGTATGGTTACGCTCGGGACCAAGGTCAATACCGTGATCGAAGAGCTCTCGGCGCTCGACATGAAGCGCACGCAGGACACCGAGAATCTGGCGGAGGAACTAGGATGAAATTCACCGTCTCGCAAGCGCAATCCCTGGATATCGGCGCCATAGGTCTGCAAGCAGATCTCTGGGAGTCGCAGTCGCTGGCTATCTCCCGGACTGTCGAGAATCAGAACAAGTCTGTTGATGGATCGCAGGAATTCTGGCAAGGTGCCTCTGGTTCGGGATTCAGGAACGCATTTGTTCCGCTGTATCAGAACGGTACAGATCTGCACTCCGCCCTGTCGGAGGGCTCGGCGGCCGCGCGGTTGGCGGCTACCAACCTGCAAGCCGCTCAGACGTCATTGAACTCGGCTGTGCAAGCAGCGCAGGCAAATGGGTACGAAGTTGCCGACGACGGCACTGCAAGCGTCTCTCAGAAATCGCAGCAGGTATTGCTGGCGAGTGCATCGGACGCCGATCAGATCAGCGCGGGACTGTCGGCGCTCAAGCAGGAGACCGACTTCCACACCCAGGCTATCCAGGCTGCTCTCGGGGAGCTGTCGAACCAGGATGAGGCTGCACGTCAATCTATTGATGATGCATTCTCCGGAATAAAATCCATCAATCAAGGACAGCAAAACTACACCGGCGAAGATGCTGGGGACAATGAAAAACGGGTGTGTGCGACCAATCCTGTCGACTGTGCAAAAATCTACGACAGCGGAGCGTACCTGCCGGTGCCGCGCGATGAGTCGGAGAAGTATTTTCCGAGTAGCGAAGGTTATACAGGTGCCGATGATCGCCGCGATGCCTGTCGGCATTGCATCTGGATGGCGATGATGACGTCGGACGCCAACGAGGACTTTGCGAGGCAAATGGCCGATGCGCATGAACAGGACTCGCCGGCAGGCAGCGGCGATGCTGCATACGATGCGGCTTCGAAGAAGATGGATTTGTACAACAATGAGACCGGCATCGCGGTAGGGCTTCGGCACGACGGAGACACCACTGCCATTATCAATGAGTGCGTCACCCTCGCGCGCAATGCGAAGAAGGTCTCGATGTCGGATATTCCCGATGCTTCGCAGAATGGAAGCAAGAACTCGCTGGTCTTCTATACCGGTCCAGAGTGATGTACACAATACCGGGAGAATTGCAGATGGCGCCACGAGATGATAGCACAGCTGGAGTTCGGGTGGAGGGCAACCGTGGAGTTGGTGCTCGCGTCGTAGGGTCTGCCTTGCAGGTTGTTGCCGGTCTTATCGGCGGCGGGCTCGGTTCGTGGCTTTGTCTGCTCGGGGCACTGCAGATCGAAATCGCTGTAGACAAAGGACTACCCTTCGAGTTGGATGTTTGGCTCCTGCCGATGGTAATTCCGGTTCTTGTCAGCGTCGTGCTATGGCTGAAAATTCCGAGATTTCGGATCGCCTGGATTTCTTCGATAGTGGGCTGTCTTGTTACAAGCGGCTTCTTCTCCTTGCTCCTCCTCTCGCTGTGACGAGCGATTCCCGGACGATTCGTCCGCTGACAACCGCCGGGCAGAACCTGCAAGAGACACTTACGGATGCTTGTGGTGTGGCCGAGTCGACGGATGGATCTGTCGCTATGACTGTTTCCGCAGATGGTCTGATTCGCGACATCAGGGTGTCTGGACACAGCGCAGCTCTGGCGGCGCGGGATATCGCTCCGCTGCTGGTGGAGTTACACAGTGCAGCACACGACCGCGCCGTTGAGATGGTTCGAGGAGCTCTTCGCGGACTTGCGCCGAGCTCAGAACACGACGCCGATGGCGTCACCAATCCGGACTTGACGGTGGCGGAAAGCGATAAGCATGCTGAAATGGCTCCGGTCCGGCAAAAGGATGTGCCGCAGCGCGTGATCGACGCTGACGACGAGTACTACCGCGAACGTCGTTCGAAAGGTTGGCTCGTTGGATAGTGGCGACGGTGAGTCAGTCTCGTGACAAGGAGAGAACGGCGGCATGGTGGACGGCAGTACCGACTCTGGCCATATCGAGCGGCTGCAACGAGCACTGTCCGAAGCCCGCGGATACGCCAGTAGCGACGATGGCTCAGTGAAGGTCGAAGTCGGAGCCAATGGATCCCTCTATGGAATCCATCTGTCCGAAGGCGGTGGTGTCCGGACAGCGCGTGAGCTCGCAGCGATGATTGCTGACCTGCACCGTGTGGCCGCTGGTGACGCCGCGGTTGCCATCAGCGATGCATTGACAGCACTCGGAAACAGTGCTCCAGTGCAACCAGAACCTCCGAGGCCGGGCCCTCGCTCATCGCAGTCGCCGAGTGATGAAGGAGCGCCCCGTATGCGCGCTCGTGGAACCCGGCGGCACTCACCGAAAACTCGACCGACAGCCGAGTGGGTTGATGGGAGGGCACCTGTACGAGATGGTAGGCGAGCGGAAGTCGCCCCCGCGCCCGAAGTCGTTGTTCCAGCGCGAGATCCTTTCACGCCGTGGGGCGAGCCCGCATCGGATCCACGTGGCGGGATCGAAGCCCTTCTGCCGGAGGATGATTCGCTCGACTTCCTGAACATGCATTGCGACTGGTCCGAGCTGTCGTAGCCGTGAGCCGGATATCAGCGAGACGGGATGTGCAACGTGGCTATGCTCCTGATGTTGCCAGCTCGGCGTCGCTGCAAGGGTCGGCGTCGAAGGCCGGGATGAGTGCCTCGGCCAGTGCTACATCGGGATCCGGGTGCCCGGTGATGGACGTTGGTGGTACACCTTTGGCGCCGAGACGGCTCGTCGGACAAGGCGGAGATTGGTCTCCCCTGCGATCCGCGTTCGGTCGTGAGTAGCCGGTATGCGCAGGGAGATAGGAGGTGATGGTGAGGATGGGACGCGACACGGCCGAACTGACGGGACGAGAGCGTGATTTCTTGGATGCCGCTCTCGCGAGCTGGGTGGGGATCTCCACACGGGCGCCGATTCCGGTTCGGGCGCTCGGGTATGCGGATCGGGAGGAGTTCTATCAGGATGTCGGCAGGTTGCGTGGAGCCGTTGCCGATAGTGAGCCGTTGCCGATAGTGAGCGGCTGTCGGAGATCGACACGGCCAAGGTGCTTTTTCTGAGTGAACTGGCGTTCGGGAGTGAACTGTTCGGTGCCGGTACCGAGTTCCGGATGGTGAGTACGCTGAGCTCGACGCGCCGCGAATCGAGTGAGGAGAACCGCCGGGTGATCGTCGTCCTGTCAGGATGACGGGTAGGGCCGTCTCGTGTATTCGTCTTCGGTGTAGAGGGCGAAGCCGGCGAGGCAGTAGTCGCGTTCCGGGAAGCCGAAGTTCAGGGTTCCCCACGGTTGCCAGGACGTCCATACATAGCGTTCCTCCAGGGAATGGCCGCGCGGCATGTTCGTCTTCTCGATGTCGGGGTAGTGCGTTTTCACCTCGTCGAGGCTGATACACGGGGGTTCGTCGATTTCCAGGTGGGTGAAGGCCCAGGTGCCGTCGGGGCGGCTGACACTGGTTACTTCCTCGATGGGGATGCCGCCGATGGCGACGACCGGGCCGATATCGCGGCGTCCGGTGCCTTCCAGACGGGTGTTGTAGAGCGCGTTGATCTTCTCGTTCGTCAGCGGAGCCTGGGCGGTGGTGGCACTGATCAGGCTCCAGAGATCGGTCGGCTGGATGGTGGTCGTTGCTTCGGGGGGCGCGTCGTCACCGGATGCGCAGCCGCTGATGGGCAGGGTGAGTGAAAGTGCAGCGCAGAAGACGATCTTCCTCATCGGCGGATCGCGCCGCATTGATCATGGTCGTGCATATTTCCCCGTTTCCCCCGTGGAACCTTCGTGCGTCACGCTAGCGGCGCCCACACGCTGACGCAACATGGAGCGATTCGGGCTCCGGGCTGCGATGAATATCGGTGGGGGTGGTCGTCTGTATTCGTAGACGATGGACCAACCGAGGAGAGTGTCATGGCTGCTACGTATACGTTCGATGTGTTTTCGAGTCTCGATGGGTTCGGTGGGGTGAGTGGGGGTGATTGGGGTGGTTATTGGGGGAAGCAGGGGCCGGAGTTGTTGGAGCATCGGCTTTCGTTGTATGGCGGGGAGCAGCGGATGGTGTTCGGGGCCAATACCTATCGGGCATTTCGGGAGATTCTGGCGTCCGGGGAGGAGTCGGTGCGGGATCCGTGGGTGACGAAGATGCGGAATCTGCCTGCGACGGTGGTGTCGACGACATTGCGTGGGCCGTTGGATTGGCCGGATGCGACGGTGGTGAGTGGGGATGCGGTGGATGTCGTCGCGCGGTTGAAGGAGGAATCGGGGGTGCCGTTGCGGTCGCATGGGAGTTTGTCGATGAATCGGGCGTTGCTGGCGGCGGGGTTGGTGGATCGGGTGCAGGTGACGATTTTCCCGGTGATCACGGGGAAGACGGGCGACGCTGCGATCTTCCGTGGGGCGGCGGATTTCGATCTCGAGTTGCTGGAGAGCCGGACGCTCGACGGTGATATCCAGGAACTCGTCTATCGGCCGACCCTGCATCCCTGATCGGCGGGTGGCAGGATGGCCAGGCGTGAGAACGGCGTCATCGCCCGACTGGCTCGGCCGGTATCGAGACGGGCAGCGGGAACAGGTCTGGCACGAACTGCGGCAGCTGGGCGCCACGATCCACGACACCGCATTTGCCGGGGAAGCGCTGCGGGTCTGTGACGAGATGGCGCTGCGGGCCCGGCGCAATATCGAGGTGATCGTCGAGCGGCTGACCGAGAGCGGCTACCGGTTTCACACCAATGACGACGACCAGGTGCCCGTGGTGCCGTTCATCCCGGCGACCGAGAACGCCGCCGAGCACGCGCGCTGGCTCGCGGAGCGGTTCGGTGCCGTGCCCATGACGCTGCTGTCGTGGGTGCGGCTGGTCGGGGACGTGTGGCTGGTCGGTACGCATCCGGACTGGCCGGAGTCGGCGTCGGGAGATCCGCTGGTGATCCAGGCCGAAGGGGCGCACTATCCCGAATCGTCGATCCGTGAATTCTTCGCCGAGGAGTACGACAGGTGGAGTGAGTGGGACTCGGGAACACGGTTCGTGCTGCCGCTCGCGCCGGATCGGCTGCACAAGGAGAACGTCAGTGGGGGAGAGCCGTATGGGATCGGGTTGCCGGACGGGTGTGTGGACGGGCTGTTCGTCGGCGAATCGACCATGCCGTTCGTGGCGTATCTGAATCGGGTGTTCGACCAGGGTGGGTTTCCCTGGCCGACGGGGTCGCCCGAGCAGTGGCGGGTGCGTCAGGCGCTCCGTGCGGACATGCTGCCCTTGTGATCGTTCGCTAGGCGCGCGGGGCGACCCAGAGGGCCTCGGCTACCGCGCAGAGGTCGCCGTCGCGGGTGGAGAGGGCGACGCCGACGGTGTGTTTGCGGCCTTCGTGGTGGATCGGCCAGGCGTGGGCGATGTAGTCGGTGCCCGCGGGGGCGGGGCGGAGCTGGGTGGCGGTGAGGGCGGCGGTGACGGCGCCCTTGGCCATGCCCTGGTGGACCCAGGCGGCGATGCCGCCGGGGCAGTCCAGGGCGGACCAGATGATTTCCGGGGGGAGATGGCCGGTGTCGTCGGCCAGGCCGGGGTCGGGAGTCCAGGCGGCGGCCATGAGCCGGCTGTCGGGGACGGCCCAGGGGAACAGGCGTAGTCCGTTGCCGGGGGTGCATTCGACGCCGCAGCCGAAGCAGTCGGTGACGGGGCGTTTCGGGCTGGTGAGGGCGACGTCGGTGGCGGCGCTCGCCGCGGCCCAGGAGGGGGCCGGTGGCGGAGTCAGGTCCAGGGTGGCGGGGGCGGCCTGGGCGAGGAGGGTGCCCTCGGCGTCGACGAGGACGGTGTGGCCGGGCTCGCCCGCGGACAGGGCGATCGGGGTGCCGACGGGGACGGCGCGGCGGAAATCGACGCGCACGGTCTCGGCGCCGGAGCGGCGGGCCAGCAGGCCGGCCACGTATCCGCCGAAGGCGACCCGGGGATAGCCGTGGATGTGATCGGGGAAGGTCACTGCCTCGGTTTGGATCATGCTGATGGACTCACCCTTCCGGCCGGTCGAACAGCCTCGACCATACCGAGTGCGTCGACGGCCACCGACCGGGCGGGTACCGCGCGGAAACGACGATGCCGGGCCCGCGACGGGGCCCGGCATCGGAACATTTCGGGGTCAGTCGTCCTCGTGGTCGAGCAGCAGGTCGGTGGCGGCGGCCTCGTCGATGACCCAGGTGGTGGAGTCGATGCCGACAGCACCCGCGGAGGGGACGTCGTCGGGGGAGGCGCCGTTGACGGCGGCGGCGACCGCGGCGGCCTTGCCGACACCGCTGACCACGAGCATGACGTGGCGGGAACGGTGGATCGCGGGCAGGGTCAGGCTGACCCGGGTCGGCGGCGGCTTCGGGCAGTCGTGCACGGCGACGACGTAGTCGGTCTGTTCGCGGATCGCGGGGGAGTGCGGGAACAGCGAGTCGATGTGGCCCTCGGGGCCCATGCCGAGGACGGTGAGGTCGAACTCGCCGCGCTCGTCGAGCTCGGTGTGGATGAGCTGGGCGTAGGCGGCGGCGGCCGCCTCGGGGGAGCCGTAGGTGCCGTCGGAGGCGGCGATCGGGAAGACGTGGGCCGGGTCGAGCGGGACGTGGTCCAGCAGGGCCTGGCGGGCCTGCAGTTCGTTGCGGTCGGCGTCGCCGTCGGGGACGAAACGCTCGTCGCCCCAGTAGACGTAGAGCTGGGACCAGTCGATGGCCCCGGGATTACGGCGGACACGTTCGAGCAGGCGGATGCCGTCGCTGCCGCCGGTCAGCGACACCGAGGCGGTGCCGCGTTCGGCCTGCGCGGCGACGATCACGTCGACGAAACGTTCGGCGGCGGCATCGGCGAGCTGGTCGGGGTCGTCGTGGACCTCGACGGTGTTGGCGGGGAACTCGGCGCCGAGCTCGTCGTGCACGTCGATGCGCTCACTCATAGGTCACCTTCTCGATTCCGGCGAGCGCCTCGGCGTAGATCTCGTCGGCGTCGAGACGCCGCAGTTCTTCGGCGAGGCAATCGCGAGTTTCCCGGCGCGCCAGCGCAATTCGCTGATCGGGTTCGCCGGTTCGGGTCAGCGTAGCGGTCCTTCCCAACTGCGGACGAGCGATGGCGATCGAATCGGAGCCGCGGTGCAACTCCACCCGCAGCTCACCCGTCTTGCGGACGACGGGACAACTCAGCCGCGCGGCCAGCCACCCGGCGAGGGTGTCGAGCGCGGGCTCCTCGGCCAGCCCCGACACCGTCACCGCGGTGACGGGAGCGAACGGCGGTTCGTCCAGCGCGGCGGCCAGCAGCGCGCGCCAGTAGGTGATCCGGCTCCACGCCAGATCGGTGTCGCCGGGCGCGTAGGAGTAGCGGCGCTTCTTGATGGCGGCCTGCGGATCGGGGGCGAAGGTGGCGTCGGTGATCCGGCGCTTGGCCAGCCTGCCCACCGAGTCTTGCGACGGGAATTCCGGGGCGCCGCGCGGCCACCACGCCACCACCGGGGTGTCGGGCAGCAGGAACGGGGTGACGACACTGCTCTCGTGGTTCACCAGCGGGCCCTGCAGCCGCAGCACGATGACCTCGGCCGCACCGGCGTCCCCGCCGACGCGGATCTGGGCATCGAGGCGGGTCTCGGCGTCGCGGTCGCCACGGGCCAGCACGATCACGCGGCAGGGGTGTTCGCGGCTGGCGTCGTTGGCGGCGTCGATCGCGTCCTCGGCCTCGGAGGAGTCCAGGGTGCAGACCACGAGGGTGAGCACGCGACCCTGGGTGATCACGCCGTTGGTCTCGCGCAGCTGCACCATGCGTTTGGCGACGGCGATGGTGTCGGTGTCGGGCATGTCGACGATCACGGGCGCCGCCATTCCCGCCCGCTGCGCGCGAGCATCTCGTCGGCCGAGACAGGACCCCAGGTGCCCGCCTCGTAGGGTTCGGGTTTGCCCTCGGCGGCCCAGTGCGCGAGCACGGGATCGAGGATGCGCCAGGACAATTCGACCTCGGCGTTGACCGGGAACAGCGACGGCACCCCGAGCAGCACGTCGAGGATGAGCCGCTCGTAGGCCTCGGGGGAGGACTCGGTGAACGCCTCGCCGTAGCTGAAGTCCATGTTCACATCGCGCACTTCCATGCTCGACCCGGGGACCTTGGAGCCGAAGCGCAGGGTGATGCCCTCGTCCGGCTGAACCCGGATGACCAGGGCGTTCTGGCCGAGTTCCTCGGTCATGGTCTGGTCGAAGGGCAGGTGCGGGGCGCGCTTGAACACCACGGCGATCTCGGTGACCCGGCGGCCCAGGCGTTTGCCGGTGCGCAGGTAGAACGGCACACCCGCCCAGCGGCGGTTCTCCACGTGCAGGGTGATGGCGGCGTAGGTCTCGGTGCGCGACTGGGGGTCGAAACCCTCTTCCTCGTGCAGTCCGACGACGTGCTCGCTGCCCTGCCAGCCCTCGGTGTACTGGCCGCGCGCGGTGGTCTCGTCCAGGGGTTCGACGAGTTTGGTGGCCGAGAGGGCCTTGATCTTCTCGGCGGTGAGCTGCATCGGCTCGAAGGAGGTGGGCTCCTCCATGACGGTGAGTGCCAGCAGTTGCAGCAGGTGGTTCTGGATGACGTCGCGGGCGGCGCCGATGCCGTCGTAATAGCCCGCGCGACCGCCCAGGCCGATGTCCTCGGCCATCGTGATCTGCACGCTGTCGACGTAGTTGGCGTTCCAGATCGGTTCGTAGAGCTCGTTGGCGAAGCGCAGCGCCAGGATGTTCTGCACCGTCTCCTTGCCGAGGTAGTGGTCGATGCGGAAGACCTGCTCCTCGGGGAACACCCGGTTGACCAGGGCGTTGAGTTCCTTGGCGCTGTCGAGATCGTGGCCGAAGGGCTTCTCGATCACCACCCGGCGCCACGGCAGGTAGCCGTCGGGGGCGGTGTCGGCGGGCTTGGCCAGGCCGTGTTCGGAGAGCTGGTCGAGCACCACCGGGAACATGTTCGGCGGGATCGACAGGTAGAAGGCGTAATTGCCGCCGGTGCCGCGTTCGGCGTCGAGCGTGCGCAGGGTCTCGGCGAGGGTGGCGAAGGCGACATCGTCGTCGAAGCTGCCCTGGACGAACCGCAGCCCTTCCATCAGGCGGTCCCAGACC